>JBBQIH010000001.1:0-23534 GCA_038324725.1 Cyanobacteriota bacterium
AAGGAGATCCGCTCGGTGGCCAACGTGACCCGCGCCGACGTGCGGGAGTTCCTGGCCCTGGCCAGCGCTGCCGGGATCCGCGCTGAGGTGAAGGAGTTCCCTCTGGCCGAGGCGAACCGGGCTCTGCAGGAGCTGCGCAGCGGCCAGGGGCGGGGGGCCAAGGTGCTGCGGATTGGAGCCACCGTCACTGCCGGGAGCTGATCAGAGACCCAGCGCGGAGAGGCCCGGATGATCGTCGGGGCGGCGACCCAGCGGCCAGTGATACTTTCTGTCGCTCTCCTGAATGGGGAGGTCGTTGATGCTGGCGATGCGGGTGTGCATGAAGCCCTGATCATCGAACTCCCAGTTTTCATTGCCGTAGGCACGGAACCACTGGCCGGAATCGTCGTGCCATTCGTAGGCGAAACGGACGGCGATGCGGTGGCCATGAAAGGCCCAGAGTTCCTTGATGAGGCGATAGTCGAGCTCCCGGGCCCATTTGCGGGCCAGGAACTGCTGGATGGCCTCGCGGCCGCGGACAAACTCGGCGCGGTTGCGCCAGACGCTGCCTGGGCTGTAGGCCAGCGCCACCCTTTCCGGATCACGGCCGTTCCAGGCATCCTCGGCCAGGCGCACTTTCTTCGCCGCCGACTCAGCATCGAAGGGGGGGAAGGGGGGTCTGGGGGATTCCGGAGCGGTCACTGGAGCGTCCATCGGGGCAGCGATTCCACAGCGTGGACAGGCTATTTCAGAAGGGAATCGTGTAGGTGTTGCCCCGCTCACTGCGCACCAGGAAGGCGGAGGAGGTCTGCCGGTAGGTGGCCAGGGTGGTGCGGCCGTTGCTGGGCTCGGTGATCAGCAACTTGCCGCAGTCCTCCCGATCCCCCGGGCCGCAGCTCCAGGGTTCGCCCACCTTCTCCATCTCGATCTGCTTGCCGTCGGAGCGGAAGGTGACCGTGAACGAGCTGGAGCCACCCGCGATCAGGCAGGCTTCGGCGCGGCCGTTGAAGCTGCAGGTCTGCCAGGCGGTCTGGGCCTGGCCCGCCGGGACGACCGGGAGTACCAGGGCGGCACCGGCGGCGGCCACGGCGCAGAGGGCCGCCAGAGGGGATCGCATCAGGGATGGGCGCCAGGGATGCCCACTCTGGCCTCCGCCGCGCCCGGGGCTGCCCCGGCGATGGCGAACAGGCAACGCCTACGGCTGTACCAGAGGAATCATTTGCCGTCCATGACGGCGATAGATCTGGAAATCACTATCCGTCGTCAGAAGCAACGGCGCGTCGTTGATCTCCGCCAGGCGAATCAATGCAGCATCCGCCAGAGACGCGGGCACATTCTCATACCTTTTGAAAAGTGCACTGACAGAGCCAATCTGCTCCTGGAGCACGAAGGGCAGTTGAACGACGCCTCGCTCAATGAACTGCAGGGCCAACGCAGGATCAAAACCGGAGCGCCTGAGCAGAAAGCAGGTCTCAGCGACCACTGCCTCACAGCTCAGCAGTGGAGGCGGCCATCGCCTGAACTGCTCAACAGCCCATTTGTGATGGGTGTCGTTGCGACTCAACAGCGCTACCCAAGGTCCCGTATCAAGCAGAACCGTCATGAACGATTGGCCCCGAAATCAGCCAGGAACGCAGGGTTGGTTGACAGATCGGCGGGCCCGCCTTCGCAACAGCCCACGAGATCGGCCAACAGATCAGCCGCGGAGGGTGGTGCTGCGTCATCCACGCCCTGCTCTGGGGATTGGAGAAACGCCATCAACGCGCGTCGAACCAATTCGGACTTGCTGAGATGGCGCCGTTGAGCCTGCTCAGTGAGCTGCGCATCAAGGGCCTCGGTCAACTTGAGCGAGATCACCGCCATGGCAAGCACCGATTCATCGACACACCGATCCTACCTGCTGCCAAGCGGTATTACGGCTCACCCCAACCCCCGACAAGCCCGCAGCACCACATCGGCGCAGCGGCCGTAAACGGCGGCCCGCCAGGCGGGGCGCTCGATCAGGAAGGCCTCACGCACCTGGCGGCGGATCGCCTCCCGATGGGGGGTGGGGCGATCGGGCACGGCGTGCAGCCAGGCATCGGCGCGCAGGGCCGCCAGCACCTCGGCGATGGGCTGGGTGCCGAACTCCAGCGCCAGGTAGGTGAGCTCCACCGCCGGAAGCAGGCGCCGCAGAAACACAGGCACCGACCCCGACACCACCGACGAGCTGGAGGGGCCCAGGCCGGGCCGGGTGACCTCCGGGCCATACCAGCGTTGCAAGCGCTCCCAGTCGGCGTCGGTGCTGCCGCTGCCGATCAGCTCCCCGTAGCCCCAGGGGCCCAGGCCGGTGTGCAGGTCGATCACCGCCAGGCGGCGGCAGGCCGGGCCGAGGTGATCGGTGAAGATCTTCTCCAGGGTGGACAGCGACCAGCTGGGGCGGCTGCCGCCGTAGAAGAGGCCGGTGGGATGGGTGTACTGGCCGCGCTGCAGCGCCGCCTGGTAGGCGGCCATCCCCTGCTCACGGATGAAGGCCTCCAGCAGGGCGTCGGCCCGTTGCCGCTCGGGCCCGTCCCAGTCGCCGGGCAGCAGGGCGGCGTGGAGGGCGTCGTAGGCGGGGTTCTCAGGGAACGGGCCGCGGAAGTCGAGGCCGTTGCGGTTGAGATCGATGTTGTGTTCGTTGCCGCGGCGCAGCCAGGCGAAGCCATGGGGGTTGAGGGCATGGATCAGCAACGCCCCGCCGCCGGCCGGCAGGGCGCCGTGGAGTTCATCCAGCAACACGCCCACCTGGCAACCGGATCCGGCCAGGCCCTCCACGCCGTGGGTGCCGGAGATCAGCAGCAGCAGGTTCTCGGGCTCCGCGGGCCCCAGGGCCGCCGCATCGATGGCAAGCAGCTCCCCAGCCGGGCCGAGGTGATCGGGCAGGACATGGCTGCTGAGCCGGGCGCCGGCGCCAACGGCGACGGCCAGGAACGCCTCACGGGCCGAGCGGTAGTCGGGGCGGAAGAAGTCGCTGGTGGCCATGGGGGAGGGTGCTGGCCCGGGTGCGATCAGAAGGGGTGGGCGTGGTCTCGCGTGACGGCATGGATGTCGGCGTCGGTGGTGAAGATCTTCTCAAGCGCGTCGATGATCTCCCGCACATTCTGCGACCGATCAATCCATCGGAATCTCGACCAGGACAATTGCCTTGGCGACTGAATGGACGGCATTAGGGCATAACGCTCTGGATCGCGAGCGGAGTCTGGATCTGGATAGATGCAAAGATCCACCCGAAAGCCGTAGCTCTCCGTCTGCAGCCACCAGCCCCAGTCTTCGTTGCAGAAGAACGGGACATGGATGCCGACCAACGGGAGTTTCAATTGTAGGTAGTTTCACAAAGCCATTCCGACCATTCCTTCGCTGACAAGCTCCTCCTTCTCCCCCTCGAGAACAGGGAACTTCATCGTCTCGATCAGCAGGCAGGACTGGGGGGATCATGAACTCACCCGTCAAAGTTTGAGATGAGAGGCATGACCCGGCCTGCCCGGCATGTCCCCCGATTGAAAAGCTAGGCCACACTCGCTGCTACGCCTCAATCAATCAGGAATGCCTTTGCGTTTTGGGTCTTTGACCCACGTCGAAACTCCGCCTAAGAAGTCCCATACATCGCCAGCAGCAGGACGTACATATGAGGCATGCGCTGGGTCCTCGCCCATGGCTTCGAACACGGTGTTGAGCCATGTTGCCTTGCCCCGATCCAGCGCAACGCCACGTAGCCATGACTCGATCTCTCCGAAAGGTACGACGAAGACGCCGTATTCGGCAAGCTTCCCGAAAAAGGACTCGCACGCCTCCTTCTCGGCAGGTGGGAGAACTTCAATGCCTCCGTCACGCTTCATGTGCTTGCCGGTTGCAAGAAAGGCCTTGTGGAATGCGGCCCGCTCAGTACCCATCGCTGGATGGCTTATGTCCGGGATGAACGCACCATGCATGGGTTTTGCCCAAACTGCGCCACCTTCCTTCAGTACATCGATGTCGACAATCCCAACCGCGGGAATTCCGAGTTCGCGGAGCGGATGCACGATGTCCCAAACGGTTTGCTTATTCTGGGCGTTTAAGAATAGGCACCCTTCGATGCCGCGAGGGTCGTTGGCCTGAAGCAGCCTCTCATTGACTTCTTGATAGAACGCTCGGTCTGCGTCCGCTTCTGTTACTACCACGGCGTTGTAGAAGAGTGCATCGAGAACACCAATCGATCTCAGCAACGGGTTGCGCATCAACGGCACCAGGCGATCCTTGGTTAGCAGTCGGGCTGTCGCACTTCCATTGTCAAAAGTTAGTCTGACAATGTTGATTGGTGCCCCTCCTTGGACGCAGCCCATCAGAAAGCTGGCGCTATGAGTCGCGACGAATAGCCGACGCCTTGTATTGCTCAGCGCAGTGGTGACCTCCTTGCCGAGGCGGGCGCAAAGAGTCGGATGCAAGAACGCTTCTGGTTCATCTATTAGAGTTATCTTCGGTTCGCCTGCGATCAGTGTAGTCAACATGCCGACGAAAGCTTTCACGCCATCGCTCGCATCGCTCAATAGCGAGGCCGCACGGTGGAACTCCAGCGCTGCGTGATCCCAGCCTTGCTCCTCTCGATCATTGGCTGGAGCTGCTGACGAAAGACGAAGTCTGAGTTGCCCAATATTTGTCGGGTCAACTACTAAATGCTTGCCAAACGCTTCAAAGACAATTCTCCGCACTTCCTTGCGAGAAGTGTCGTCAATAAACAGTTTGGCTAAATGATTTGGTGCAACCTTGAGCAAGTCCCCAGATGGCTTGTCGTCAGTCAGTGAAAGGCGATTTCGTCCATCGAGCCTCAGCGTGTACAAGGCCAAGTAGTTCGCGTAGTGATGACGATGCTTCCCGTTCGGGTTTGTTGCATCGTTGAAGAGTGCTTCCCTGTTTATTTGGACTCTTGCTGCTGAGTTGTCTTGTGGACGTAGCTTTGCTAACAGCACATGGTCAGGGTTTACGGTTTCCGATAGCGCTGGTTCAACCTCGATTTTTGCGACTTCGCTCTCAAACGCTGCCCTTTCCCAAGGTTCAAATTCCAGCTGCTTGATGATCTGGCCGTCAGGACCTTGAGCTCTTGTTACCCATCCCTCAATCTCGATAAGAGCGCGTGACTTGCCACTGTTGTTGGGTCCGACGAAGATCGTTACGGGCGAGAGCAAAAATTCTAGGCCCGGTTTTCCGGGGCTTGAGCCTGCATTGAAAGAGATCTTGGTAAGCATGTGTTCGGAAGAGTCTCGCAGTAGGGGGCTGGGGTCGGTGAGCCCTATCGCTGCCCTTGAGTGGCAGGCAAGGACTGATGAGCGCAAGCATAAACTCGTTGGCGGCCTGCCCACTCGAAGGGCTTGTTCACTGTCAGTAAGATCTTAGAAAAGAGAGGCTTGCAATGGCTTTACTTCATTCAGTGCAAGTAGCTTCTTGACTTTTCCCGGTTGTGCCCAATTGCATTTCCCCTCCCCATTTAACTGCTTTAGGAAGTCGGTTACCAATGGCGTATCAAGTGCGCTCTGAATTCTCATTGCATCCGCTTCACTCCAACAGGGGATAAAGGCGTGCATAGCTTGGTTCCCCTGCCATGGAAGCCCCGAGTGCGAACCTACAACAATTGGCTTAAAATCACTTTTTCCATAGGCCTGCCATGCGACCTTGAATGGGGAAAATGAATATGGGCCAACACCTAATGCAGCCCACCAAACTCCTTTTTCAATTGAAGAGCGGATCATCGTGCCCTTTCGCCTGGCCAAAGAAGTTTTGTTGCTTAAGAGGTACTCTGCAAGCGATGGATACTCCTTAATTTGAGACCATAACAGTGGTTTTCCTGTAGTCTTATCATACGGCAGCAATACCCAGCGTGATGGGGTCTTGTCGCCCTTCCAAGCTTCCTTACTCAAAAGGGGGAACAAGAACTCATTTGGCAGCAAACCTTTATTGGTGTCGAAGATGAAAACATCATTTGCGCCGCAACTATTAACACCTTGTCTAGGCTGTTGATTAGCTCCAATCACTATTGAGAAGCCAGAGAACCGTTGACGATCGGATTCGAGGTCTACAATTTGCCATTGATCATCCAGCTCCTTAAGAGGATAAGCTTTGTGTTCAATCCATCCAGCCAGGCCCTCTCGATGATACGGAACAGGAAATATTGGCGAGGAATCAACAGAGATCTCTGCGCAGCAATACTGTGTTCCAATGGATGGAAAGACTTCAGACTTCGTAAACTCAAATACATTCTCAATCGAGAACCTGCGACTACTTGCCGTGTAATTGCGAAATCCTCGATGTGCATCATCTCCAAGGAATAGTGATGAGGGTAAAAAGAATATTGCCTTTCCACTTGGCTTTAACAGCCTTCCAATAGCCCTATTTACAACCAAAGCCGCGATATCTGTTCGAGATGAACCAAGCAAAACCTTCTTCTTATCGGGAACAAGGCCCTCGTTAACAAAGTGGTCTTTGAGGGACTCCTTGTAAAAGCTAGGAAGGTCGGTGAAGTTGCACCAAGGTGGATTCCCAACCAACACATCTACAGATATCGATGGTGTGTTTAGGATGAGATCAGCGTTGATTAGGTTTGATGCTGGAAATTCAATGCCATAATGCTGCTGGACTTTTAGTTTAAATGTGTTAAGACTTGACGAGCATATATCGATCAGCCATATGCGGCTTATCATTTCATGGCTTACTTTAATGTCCTTTCTCTCTGCAATTTTTAATAGAGCCAGTGCGAAAACTCCTTCACCTGCTGACGGGTCACATATGGATGAACCCTCTAACCAAAGATCAAACACGCCCCACTTCTCGATGAGCCACACTGCCCACTTGAGCGGAGTAAAGACCTGGCCAATCTTATGACTTTCTAAAGGAGAAGTTCTTATATCCATTGCTCTTGAATGCTTCAAGGGCTTCAATTCGCTTGATGGCATCTCGACTAACCCTTCGATAATGTTGCGTTGCCAAGTCAATAAAGAGATCGTAGAATTCTATGATATCTCTGTCCCATTCAATCTCGTCCCAGACTTGGTTCAGCGTATAGTTCATTCTCACTTGCCCTGTGCCCAAGTTCTCTATCCGATAGGTATTCGGAGGTAGCATCACGAAGGGTGCCACTCTTATGTATTCTATATCGCGTGCGTTGCTTCGATCGGACGACCGATTATAGCCAAACTCAGCAACAAGAAATATGCCATTGTCGTTGGCCAAAAATTTCAGAAGATTCCCCACCGCACAAATTCCCCCATCCGAGTAGCTGGTTAAATCGAGGTCCTTTGTCTTTACATCAATTCCGACTATATTGCTTCCTGTCTGGAATGCAAAGTCGTAAATCGTTCGCCTCCCAGGCTTTTCAAGTGGTCTGTACCCGTGATTCTCGCATATGGCCGTCCAGTTATCCGTAATTCTTCTTTCTACCATTGCTCCAAATGCACGAGAGTCCTCTCTTTCGGCAATGCCAGACATCAGTTCATCAAACAGACTGGAGAGACTATTCTCCAGTTCTTGTGAAACAGTTTTTAGATTCATGAATTGCCAATCAAGAATGCGTCTGACGAGGAAACAATGGGCAAGCTCATGCCTTTTTATTTTCATTCCTTAGAACGACCTAGGTGACACCTTAGCGTCACGCCAGATACGGCGCCACAGGCTGTGCAGCGAACAAGTCATTGGACGATTCCGAGAACCACTCTTCTGATGTGCTCCCTTTCCGATAGCCGCCTCATGAGCGCAAGGGAGAATTGCCTGAAATCCAGACTCTGCATAACCTTTCGAGAGCAACTTCCGCTTTCTAGCAGTGGTTCACGGGTCCGAAAACCACCTGTGACCAGCGATACGCAAGTCTTGCCAACCTGCCCACCTTGAGCAGGTCAAGTCCCGCAAAGAGATCCAGCCCGCTCACCCCCGCGCACTACGTAGGGCGAAGGGCACGGTGAGCAGCAGGCTCCCCCCAGCGACCACGAACAGCCCCGGCAGGGAGATGTCGATCAGCACCCCCGAGAGGGCCTGGGACAGGGGATCGAAGGCGACGCCGGCCAGCATGGCCAGGGCCATCACGCGGCCCTGCAGCGGTGCCGGGGTCTCCCGCTGTAACCAGGCCGTGGCCAGCACCCCCACCAGGCCGCCGCCGATCCCCATCGCCGCCAGCAGGGCGGCCGCCGTCCACCACTGGCCGGCCACCGCCAGCCCCAGCAGGCCCGCCCCCAGCCCAGCCGACAGCCAGCCCAGCGCGCCCCCCGGATGGGCGAGGGCGCCGAACCGGCCGGCCCACCACACCCCCACCAGGGCGCCCACGCCGTAGGCGGCCTGTAGCCAGCCGGAGCTGGCGGCGTCACCGCCGAAGCGCAGCGTCACCAGCTCCACCACGCCGATCACCACCGGGCCCAGTACGGCCAGGTTGATCATGGCGATCAGCGTCAGGCCCGTGCGGATCGCCCCGTGGCCCCAGGCGAAGGCGATCCCCTCCCGCAGGCCCTGCCCCAGGCCACCCGTTGGGGCCGTGTCCGCCGCGGCCAAGCAAGGCCGCACCTGCAAGAAGCAGCCCACGGCGAGCAGCAGCAGAGCGGTGTCGAAGGCCAGGGCCGCCGTCGCACCGGCAACGGCAAGGGACAACCCCGCCAGGGCGGGGCCGGCCACGTTGCTGATCTGCTCGCTGCCCTGGAGCCAGGCGTGGGCCCTGCCGAGATGGCGGTCCTCCAGCAGGCGGGGCAGCAGGGCCAGGGCGGCGGGGTAGAGGCAGGCCTCCGCCGCCCCGAACACGGCCGCCAGCACCAGGACCGGGCCCAGGTCGAGGGCGTCGCGGCTGGCCAGCAGGGTGAGCACCCCGGTGGCCGTCGCCAGGATCGATCCGGCCCGCACCGCCATCGTCCGGGGCGGATGGCGGTCGCTGAGGACGCCGCCCAGCAGCAGGGATCCGCTCACAGCCGCCCCACCCGTTCTGCGAACGGACGCAGCTGCAGCGCCTCGCGCCACTCCACCAGTGGCCGCTCCCAACCCTCCTCCCAGCGCTGGGCGAACAGGGGCCTGGCCTCCAGGCCCATCTGCAGCCCGATGCGGATCGCCTCCACCAGCTCCGGCAGCAGCTCGGGGGCCCCGAGGGTCACCGACAGCAGCGCCTGGGCCGTGAGCGCGGCCCCCAGGGGGTAGGGGAACTGGGTGAGATGGAAGGCCTGCAGGCCGATCTCGCCCGCCACCGTGGTGTCGAAGCCGGTGATCACGTGCCAGAGGTCGTGGGTCTGGCTGAGCCGCAGCTCCACATAGGCCCCATCGCTGGCGGGCACCATGCCGGCATGCAGGTTGGGGTCGTAGCCCAGCCGTTCCAGCGAGTCCGCGTAGGCCTGGCCGAGGCTGCCTTCGGGCAGGTGGGCCAGCTGCTTCAGGTCGTGGGCCGGTGGGATCCAGCGCGCCTCGATCAGCGCGGCGCAGGCCGGATCGCGGCCCAGCTGCTCGGCCATCAATGCATAGGAGGGGGTCTCCAGCAGGGCCTCGGCCAGGGCCCCCACCAGCTCGAGGTCGGTGTCGCCGCCGCTCATGGCCACGAACGTGCCGAGGACCCGGAACAGCTGGGGGGGGAGCTCGGCGGCGTCGAGGGGCGCGGTGGCGGCAGGGAAAAGAGTGGCGGCCATGGGGGTCAACGCGAAGAAACGTGAGCAGTCCTCACGTCAGTGAAAGTATGAGCATTGCTCGCCTTTGTCAACAGGGATGCGAGGATCGCTCAGGTTTTCCCGTTCTGTCGCCGCGCCCATGGCTGACGCCACTCCCCGCGAGCCAGCCCCCCTGCGCCGCCAGCCGCGCCAGGCCCGCAGCCAGGAGCGGGTGCGGCGGATCCTGGCGGCGGCCGAGGAGCTGTTCGTGGAGGGCGCCGTGAGCTCCACCACCACCAACGCCATCGCCGCCCGGGCCGGGGTGCCGATCGGCTCCCTCTACCAGTTCTTCCCCGACAAGGGCGCCATCCTGCGCAGCCTCGCCGAGGGCTATGCCGAGCAGCTCCACGAGCAGCTGCGGGCCTTCTTCGATGGGGGGGAGGGCCAGTCCCTGTCGCTGGAGGACTCGATCACCGCGGCGGTGGCCCTCACCGATCGCTTCTTCCGCGACCACCCCGGCTACCCGGCCATCTTCCTGGATGTGCAGAGCGCGACCCCCGAGCTGCTGGCCATCGAGGAGGAGGCCGATGCTCGGCTCATCAGCGATTGGGCCGGCCTGCTGGTGGAGCGGGCCGCCGGCGAGGAGGACGCCCACCTGCTCGCCTACGTGCTGGTCAAGACCGTCGGCCACCTGCTCTGGCTCGCCGCCACCCAGGAGCAGGGCCGCCGCGAGCGGCTGGTGGCCGAAGCCGGTGAGCTGGCCATCGCCTACCTGCAAAGGCGGCTGCCGCCTGGGTGATCAGGCCCAGACGTTCTCCAGGGTGTAGGGGCCATCGGGCTTCACCCAGAAAGAACCATCGATGAAGCGATGGCTCCGGTCGAGCCCGGCGATCGCCTCCATGTCTTCGGCGGATAGTTCGCCCTCGGCGGCGGCGAGGTTCTCGGCCAGGCGCGCCGGCGACACCGACTTGGGGATCACGGCGGTGCCGCGCTGCAGGGCCCAACCCAGCACCACCTGGGCCGGCGTGAGGCCCCGCCGCGTGGCGATCGCCGTGATGGTGGGGTCCTCCAGCAGCAGCGGCTGACCGGCCGGGCGCATCTGGGGGGGCAGGCCCGGGGTGCCCAGCGGCGAATAGCCCGTGAGGTGCACGCCGTGGGCCTCACAGAAGGCGAACAGCTGGTTCTGCTGCAGGTAGGGGTGGAGCTCCACCTGGTTCATGGCCGGCCGGATCCGCGCCTGCCCCAGCAGGCTGTAGAGGGTGGCCATGCCGAAGTTGCTCACGCCGATGTGGCGGCACAGGCCCTGATCCACGGCCGCTTCCATCGCCGCCCAGGTGGCCGCGATCGGCAGGGTCTCGAGAGACACCAGATCCGCGGCGCTCTCGGGCATCACCACGCCCGGCCGGAAGGCCACGGGCCAGTGGATCAGGTACAGATCGAGGTGGTCGAGCTGCAGATCGGCCAGGGTGCGCTCCAGGGCCGGGGCCACGTCCTCGGGGGCATGGGCGTTGTTCCACAGCTTGGAGGTGATCCAGAGCTCGTCGCGCCGCACCAGGCCCGAGCGGATCGCGGCGGCGATCGCCTCGCCGATCTCCGCCTCATTGCCGTAGATGGCAGCACAGTCGATGTGGCGGTAGCCGAGCTGCAGCGCCGCCGTCACCGCCGCGCCCACCTCGCCCGGGGGGGCGTTCCAGGTGCCCAGGCCGAGCATCGGCATCTCAGCGCCGTTGTCGAAGCGGAGTGTCTTCAAGGCCTGGAATCCCAGAGGGTCCTCACTCCACCCTGGCCTTGGCACGGAAGTCAACCAAAGCGAGGCTGCGGGCCTGCGGCTTCGGCGATTCAATGACGAGCTGCAGCCGTTCCCCCTGCCGTCCGATTTTGGTCTCGACCACCTTCTCGACCTCCCGACCCTGGCCGTCGAGCGCAGCGAACGTCGCCTCGATCTGACCGCAGGGACGCTCCAGGCAGGCGACCTCCATCACGTCGATGATGCCGCCGCCATAGAGCCGGGGCTTGCGGCAGATCCCCTGGCAGCGACGGGTGAACACCCCCTGATCGGATTCCACCCAGCCATCGGCGAGCAGGTCCTGGCGGGTCTCGCCCCTCCCGCCGGCGGCCGGCTTCTCGGCCAGGGACGCACGCAGGCCCGCCGCCAGCCAGCCGGCGCCGAAGCCCAGCAGCACCAGGCCCACCATCAGCAGCCGCTGGAGGAACGGAAACCCGGAGGGTCCGGACGCCGGGGGAAGGGCCGGTGGCGACGGGGGACGTCCCCCGGGCGGCACCGGCTCCATCTCGACGATCAGGTCTTCAACGGTCTTCACGCTCACCGTGTTCCGCTCGGTCTTGCCGGTCCTTTCCATCGTCGTAGGCCATCAGCGAACGGAACATCAGCCCGCCGCCGCTGCCGATCAGGGCGAACATCGTCAGCAGGTTCCAGAGCGAGGTGGGCTGGAAGCTCATGATCAGGGTCTGGAGCACGCCCACCGCCAGCGCCGCCACCGACGCCAGCACCAGGAACCAGCCCCAGCGCTGGTTGCGCAGGGCGAACAGCAGGCACACCCCGATCGTGAGCGGGATCAGCAGCAGGCCGAAGCCGCCGCCCAGCCCCTGGGACATCCCGAAGCCGCCACCCCAGCCGCCGCCCCAGGCCGAGCCGTAGCCGCCGCCCCAGCCACCGGCAGCGCGCCGGCCGAAGCGGAGACCCATCGGCACCGAGCTCACCATCACCTGGTTGAAGAACAGGAACGCTCCCATGCTGAAGAGCACACCCCCCAGCAGGAAGGTGAAAAAGTCCCTGATCGGATCCCTCGAGCCCATGCCCTCTCTGCCACCACGTTCATGCTGGCCAGGGCCTCAGGGTTTGTCTGCCAGGAACGCTCAGCTCGCCGGCCTGCAACCCTCGAACCACATGACGTGGCGGGCATTGTCGTAATCCTTGTATTGACCCGTCAGCTGGATGCCCTGGCCGGTTCGTAGGGAGAGGGCGTAGGCGCCCTGGCCCTTGGCGGCCAGACAACTGATCTGGGTCAGGAAGCGGAACTTGCCGAACCTGATGGCCAGATCGTTGGTGGAATTGGGAATCTCGTAGGCGATGCGATAGGCACCGCCATCCTTGGCGACATGGGCCACCCGGCCCTTGATCGTGAAGGTCTTGCCCTGGTAACGGGAGGGAATCGAGGCGGCGTTGGTGTCAGCTTCCTGGGAGATCTGCTGGGAGAGCACCAGGGCATCGATGACCACCGGCGCCGCCGATGACACCGCCCCCGCGCTGCGCTCCGCCGCCGCGATGCCGTCGGGGCCCCCTTTGATGGCGTTGAGCATGGCGCAGAGTTCGGTGCGCGCCCCACCGGCCCCCGCCAGCATCCCGGCCGGCAACTTCGCTTCCAGCTTCACCCGGGCGGCCGCCTGCTCGGCAAGGGCGGTGGCGATGATCGGGAACGGCCGGGCCGAGCCCGATCGGGGCTGCTCCAGCAGCATGCTGCCGTCGTCGGCCTCTTCGCTGAGGATGTCGTAACCGCGTGTGGCGGCGATGCCGCGCAGCTGGCGAATCGCCACCGGCACCGACAACGCATCGACCGTGACTTCGGCGCTGAAGCGGTTCCCGGAGAGGGGATTCCCCTTCTGGGCGAAGCTGTCTTCGCAGCTGCCGGCACGGGCCGCGGACGGCAGGGCCAGGGACATGGCCAGTCCCGCCAGGGGAACCACGAATCGAAGCGGTGGCAGGAACAAACGAAGCGTGGGCTCACTGATGGCAACTCTACCGAGGCCCTGCAGCCATGCGTCTTGCGCAGGAGTGGCTGCGGATCCTTGACGGCAAAGACGGGGAACAAGCCTTCACGAGACCCCGGTTCCCTACATCCAGCAAGAACAGGCACCCTGCGGTTGCAACATGGGTGTGTGGCGCCACTGACAACCCTCTCTCACTTCGCGACTTTCGGGGCTGTCACTCTCGCCCAGATCGCCTCATAGGAGGCATTGATTTCACTTCTTTTCAACTCATCCACTCGCACAACAATGCCAGTAGCCAAAACTCCGTTAATGGCCCCAAGCCCTCTCGCCGTTGGCGAGCTGTTTCTGAGATTGACTGATGTTATCGTTTTAACTGTCTGATTCTGTGCGCCGCTGGGGATCGTGGATGTCAGCACTGATTTGTCTTCCAAGATGCTACTGCCCTTCTTGGCCTTACCGAGATAGATCCATCCCGAAAATGTCTCTTGCTGCCTTGTCAGATGCTCAAGCAGGCGTTTCTCAACCGCAACGTCTTTTGGCCTCTCCCCTTCGATTGTTGAGGGGCGATCAGTTTCGCTTGCAGCCGTCAGGATCTTGCCTAGTTTGGCCTTAATCTTTTTCTTTAGATCCTCGCTTGCCGTGGTGTCCTCAAGGACCAAGTCGGCGACAGTACTCTTCATGGCAGGATTGTCACTTACGATCGCGATCGTAAACAGAATTGATTTATCATCTTCTTCCCTGGCAAGGGTATACAGACTTGCCAAGGCAATTCTGGCTTTTGCCGAATTTCCACCTGCCAGATTCTCGAGCTGTGATTGGATACGCTCGGCAAACTTCTGTTTTCGCTCTGTTTCCTGCCTGACTTGCTGAAGGTCGGCCTGCAGCGACTGAAGTGCCGCTGCAGCCTGGCTTGCCTGCCACGTCGATACGGCCCCAAAGAGCGGAACCATAATAGCGACGGCAATCTGAAGTTTCGTAATTAATACCTGACTGTCTCGATGATTGAGGTCTGTTACGGGTTGATTTGGATCCGTCATCACAAGCCTATCGCTAGATTTTCAAAGTCTAGGAAGAATCGATACCCCTGCCCTTTCCCTCACATGTCATTGAGTTGTCCCTTGAATCACGTGTCATCCGATCGTGAGATGTCGCAGGGGAACCAAGCGACCCAACGCAGCATCTGCAGATGCACGGATGATTTTCATTGGCCGCTCTGCCTTGCCCATCAGACCCATGCCAACCTGCGTACCTTCAAAGCACAAACGGCCATCAACGCACCCGTGATCGGCGAGACGATGCATGGCCGGGATGTCGTTGTTGATCTGTTATCGCCGTGCCCTGCCCGTGCACGGAATGATTTGGCCCAAAGAATCGCCCGTTGGCAGGATCAGCCGCCTGCCGTTCCTTCCCAGGCCTCAGGATCCAGGAAGGTTTCCACCGGCAGCGGGCCCGCCAGGTGCCGCTCGTCGCTGGGGTTGAGGGGCCCGGCCAGCAGTTCGGCCGCCGTGAGGCGGGCCGAGGCCGGCAGGGCCGGCTGGTCGGGGTCGAAGGCGGTGGGGTGGGTGATGCTGCTGGAGAAGCCGCGGAAGATCAGCAGCTCGAAGGGTTCGTCCTCGCCCGGCAGCGGCAGGGTGCCCACCAGGCGCAGCACCCGGTCGGGACGCTCGCGGCTGATCGACTCCAGCGCAGCCAGCAGGGCGGCAATCGAGGGGGAGGCGGCGTCGGGCGTGGCGTCGGTCATGGTCAGCGGCGGAGCGGCACGAACAACAGCTCAGAACTCACCGGCCACCCGGCCCAACCGCGGCAGGCGCACCACCAGCCACTGCAGCAGCCCCACCGCGTAGGCCACCAGGGCCGCATAGCCCACGAAGGCGGCCACCCCCGGCGTCCACGCCCCGCCGAACACGAAGGCGAACACCCTGGCCACCACGCCATGCAATCCCAGGGGCGCCTCCAGCCAGGCCCGGCAGAGGCGCAGGCTGGCCTCGGCGCCGCCCATGCAGGGCAGGGCGGTCACCGACAGGCTCGCCCCGGCCAGCGACAGCAGGGTCAGGCTCCAGCGCCAGAGGCGCAGAGTGAGGGGCAGGGCACGCCAGGGGGGCATGTCGGCCAGCTCCTCGTTGAGATCCACCCAGAACCACAGGGTCACCACCACCAGCAGTGGCGCCACCACCAGCAGCAGGAAGCCGGTGGGGCGGTTGTCGGTGAGCAGCAGCAGGGCGATCAGCTGCAGGCTGGCCACCTTCCAGTAGAGGCCCATCAGACGCACCAGCGCCTGCTCCTTGCGGAGGGCCGCCCAAAGGAGCAGCACCAGCGGCAGCCCCACGGCGAACAGCATTCCCAGCCGCACGTCGAGCCAGACCAGGGAGCGATAGAGCTGTTCCGGCACGTCCGCTCGGTTCGGTAAGGCGCCATTATCCGTGTGCCCCCCAGGCGATAGGGTCCGTTGATGGGTTCCCTCCCCTCCTTTCCCTGGTTGCAGCGTCGACCCGACGGCCCCTGGTGCCGCACCGCCCTCGGCCGGGACCCCTCTCTGCAGGAAGCCATTCATCAGGTGTTCGAGCAGCTTCGGGGCGCCGGTGAGGCCGACCTGGCCCTGGTGTTCGCCTCCGCCAGCTACGCCAGCGACCTGCCCCGGCTGCTGCCCCTGCTGCAGCAGAAACTCAATGCCGGCCACTGGCTCGGCTGCGTCGGCGGGGGCGTGGTGGGCACCGATCCGGCCGGCGCGCCCCATGAGATCGAGCATCAGCCGGCCCTGGCGGTCACCCTGTTGCGCCTCCCCGGCGCCACCCTGCACCCCTTCGCCATCGACACCGCCGCCCTGCCCGATCTGGATGGTCCGGCCGAGCCCTGGCGCGAACGGGTGGGGGCCGAGCTGGCGGAGGGCCAGTCGATGCTGCTGCTGCTCGATCCCACCGGCACCGCCATCAACGACCTGATCAGCGGCCTGGATTACGCCTACCCGAACACCACCAAGGTGGGCGGCATCGCCGGCCCCCACAGCGCCGCCCATGGCTCACTTCTGTTCAGCAGCGGGGCCAGCGGCGACACGGGTCGCGGCATCACGGACACCCCCGACACCGTGCGCACCGGGGCGGTGGGCTGCCTGATCAGCGGCTCCTGGCGGCTTGATCCGCTGGTGGCCCAGGGCTGCCGGCCGATCGGCCCGGTGCTGGAGGTGGAGCAGGCCCAGCGCAATGTGGTGATCGAAGTGAGCTGCGGCAGCACCCGCAACAGCCCCGTGGCCGCCCTTCAGTCGATCCTCACCGACCTGACCCCGGCCGAGCGGGAGCAGGTGAAGCATTCCCTGTTCCTCGGCGTGGGACGCAGCGACTTCAGCCTTCCCAGCGCCGACCTCACCCCCGTGCCGGAGGCGCCCGGTGCCTTCCTGGTGCGCAACCTGATCGGCGTCGATCCCCGCAACGGCGCGGTGGCGGTGGGGGAGCGCATGCGCGTCGGCCAGAAGGTGCAGTTCCAGCTCCGCGATGCCGATGCCTCCCGCGATGAATCCCGGCAGCTGCTGGCCGGCCAGTCGCGTCGACGCCGCGAGCCCCTGGCCGCCTTCCTGTTCGCCTGCCTGGGGCGTGGCGAAGGCCTTTACGGCGAGGTCGACGGCGATGTGAGCCTCTGCCGGGAGGTGTTCGGCACCGTCCCCATCGCCGGCCTGTTCTGCAATGGCGAGATCGGCCCGGTGGGCGGCACCACCCACCTGCACGGCTACACCGCCAGCTGGGGTTTCCTGGTGCCCAACGAGCCGCCCGGGGACAGCGCCGCGCCGCTCTGATGGTGCGCCAGCACGTCAATCCCCTCAGCCGGATCCACCAGCTGGCACGGCCCCTGCCGCCGCTGATCGAGCTGTTCGCCGATCCCTCCCTGCCCCTCCACCTCGACATCGGCTCGGCCCGGGGCCGTTTCCTGCTGGCCATGGCCCCCTTGGCGCCCGAGCGCAACCACCTGGGCCTGGAGATCCGCCGGACCCTGGTGGAGGCCGCCGAGGCCGACCGCCGCCGGGACGGGCTAAGCAACCTGCGCTTCCTCTACGGCAACGCCAACATCAACCTGCCTGACTGGCTGGCGCTGCTTCCCGCCGGCCAGCTGGAGCTGGTCACCCTGCAGGTCCCTGACCCCTGGTTCAAGCTGCGTCACCGCAAGCGCCGGGTGCTGCAGCCCGCCCTGCTGCTGGCGATCGCCGCGGCCCTGGCCCCCGGCCGCAGCCTCTTCCTGCAGAGCGATGTGGAGACGCTGATCGCCCCGATGCGCCAGCTGGTGGAGGCCAGTGGCGCCTTTGAGCTGGCCGGCCCCGAAACGTGCGGCCCCGATCACAATCCCCTGCCGGTGGCCACCGAACGGGAAGGCCAGGTGCTGGCGGGGGGCCTGCCGGTGCACCGCAGCCTCTACCGCCGCAGCAGCGCCCCCCTGCCGCCGCTGGTCGAGCTGGAAGCCCAACTGGAGCCCACCGCCAGCAGCACCGATAATCCCCTCGACGCTGAAGCAGATTGATGGTGCCTGCCCCAGCTCCTGTGCCCCTGCTGCTGCGCTGGCAGGGGCTGCTGGCCGGCCGGCCCGCCGGCCGACTCGGCGCCCATCTGCCCCTGCTGGCGGGCTGGATCCTCTGCGCCCTGCTGGCCGGGCTGCCGCTGGTGACCCGTGAGGGCCTCAGCCTGCTGATCGCCGCCTCCGCCCTGCTCTGGGTGCTCTGGGCCCTGCGCACCCCCCCCGGCCGCCTCGGCGCCATCAACATCTGGCTGCTGCTGGTGATCGCGGTGGCCGTGGTGGCCACCGGCTTCTCGCCGGTGCCGAAGGCCGCCCTGGCAGGGCTGGTCAAGCTGCTCAGCTACCTGAGCGTCTACGCCCTGATGCGCCAGCTGCTGGCCGCCGCCCCTGTGTGGTGGGACCGGCTGGTGGCCGCCCTGCTGGCCGGTGAACTGATCACCAGCGTGATCGGCATCCGCCAGCTCTACGAAGCTCCTGGCGCCCTGGCCCGCTGGTCGGACAGCAACTCGGTGGCCGAGGGCACGGTGCGCATCTACAGCACCCTGGAGAACCCCAACCTGCTGGGGGGTTACCTGCTGCCGATCCTGCCCCTGGCTGTGGTGGCCCTGCTGCGCTGGCAGGGGCGGGGCCGGCGCCTGTTCGCCCTGGCCAGCCTGGTGCTGGGCCTGGTGGCCCTGGTGCTCACCTACAGCCGCGGCGCCTGGATGGGGATGGTGGCCTCCCTCGGCGTGATGGCCCTGCTGCTGGTGCTGCGCCAGACCCGCGACTGGCCGCCGTTATGGCGGCGCCTGTTCCCCCTGCTGCTTCTGGTGGGCGCCACCGTGGTGCTGGCGGTGCTGGTCACCCAGGTGGAGCCCCTGCGGGTGCGGGTGATGAGCCTGGTGGCGGGCCGGGAGGACAGCTCCAACAACTTCCGCATCAACGTCTGGACCTCCGCCCTGGCGATGATCCAGGACCGCCCCTGGATCGGCATCGGCCCGGGCAACAGCGCCTTCAACCTCATCTATCCGCTGTATCAGCAGCCCAAGTTCAACGCCCTCAGCGCCTATTCGATCCCCCTGGAGCTGCTGGTGGAAGCGGGCATTCCGGGGCTGCTGGCGGGACTGGGCCTGCTGCTGAGCGCCGTGAAGGTGGGCCTGGGCCAGTGGCGCAGCAGCGCCCCCCTGGCCCTGCCGTGCCTGGCGGCGGTGGCCGTGTTCGCCGGGCTGGGGGTGCAGGGCCTCACCGACACGATCTTCTTCCGCCCGGAGGTGCAGCTGATCGCCCTGTTCAGCCTGGCCACCCTGGCGGCCGCCGCCCGGCCGGCGGATCCCACGCCGTGAGGCTGATCGCCGGCTTCGACGCCGGCCAGACCCACACCAGCTGCCGCCTGGCGCTGGCCGAGGACAACCGGTTGATCGGCGAGGCCCGGGTGATTAGCGAAGGGGAGGGCCCCGGGGTGTGCCACCTGGCGGCCCCCGAAGGACCCGGACGCTTTGGCGCCGCCCTGCACGAGAGCCTGGAGCGGGCCATGGCCCCCCTGCGGGATGGCGCCAATCGAGCCGCCGTCCTGGTGGCGGCCGCCGTGGGGGCCAGCGGTATCGAGCAGGGCTCCCCGGTGCAGGCCCAGGGCCAGGCCCTGGCGGCGGACGCCCTGGGGCTGCCCCCGGAGCGGGTGGTGGTCAGCGGCGATGAGCGCACCGCCCTGCGCGGGGCTTTCCCTGACGGCGCCGGAATCGTGGTGATCAGCGGCACCGGCACCATCGCCGTCGGCCGCGACGGCGATGGGCGCGAGCACCGCTGCGCTGGCTGGGGCTGGCTGCTGGATGGGGCCGGCTCGGCCATGGACATCGGCCGGGACGGCCTGGCCCTGAGTCTGCAGATGGCCGACGGCCGCCTCGCCGACGCCCCCCTGCGGCGGGCCCTCTGGGAGGCCCTGGATCTGGACCCGGACGATCCGGGTTCACCGCAGCGGCTCAAGGCGCTGGTAGTGACGGCCAGCTTCGGGCCCGCCGGCTTCGCCCGGCTGGCGCCGGTGGTGGATCAGCAAGCCGGTGCAGGCGAAACGGAGGCCATCGCCGTGATGGAACGCAACGCCGAGGCGCTGGCCGCCATGGCGGCGGGGGTGGCCCGGGGCCTGGAACTGGTGGGGCCGGCGGTGTGCCCGATGGGCGGGGCGCTGAGCCACCTGGAGCAGCTGCGCCGTCCCTTCAGCCGAAGCCTGGAGCAGGCCCTGCCCGGCAGCCGCCTGGTGACGGCCGCCGGCGATGCCTGCCAGGGGGCCCTGGCGATGGCCGCCGCCCTGCTGGCAGGATCTCAGACGACTTAGGCCGCCAGCGGAACCAGGGCCAGGGCGCCACCGAGCACCGCCAGCAGCAGGGCCAGGCGGGCGGTCCAGACCAAGGGCAGACGGCGCATCGCCAGGAACGAACCACCACTGACCAGCAGCGAGGCCGCCAGGGCGCCGGCCCACCAGCCCAGGGCCGAGCCATCGACGGGGGCCTCGCCGCCGTGCAGCAGGGCATGCAGGGCGACCGCACCGGCCACCAGGGTGCCGGCGAAGGCCAGCCCGGGGCGACGGCCATCACGGTGGGAGCGCAGGATCAGCAGCGCCACCGCCGAGATCGCCAGGGCGGCCAGCACCTCGGCGAAGGGCAGGGCGAAGCCCGTGGCCCCTACCAGGCCCCCCAGCACCGCACCGGCCAGGCCCCAGAGCAGCAGCTCGGCTGACACATAGGAGGCGGCCGCACCGACGCCGATCAGCAGCAGCAGGTGATCAACGCCGGTGATGGGGTGGAGGAAGCCGTACCCGAGGCCGCCATGGGCCAGGCCATGGGCCTGGGCCGGCTGGCCGATCAGCACGAAACCGAGGCTGGCCGCGCCCCCAAGAAGGGTCCAGGAGCGGAGGCCGGAAAAGTTGGTCATCGAGGTTCCCGGTCCGCGCCGGGGATGGAAGGAACGGTTCACGGCGAGCGTTCTGGCTGAGGGTGACCCCATCACAGCTGCGGGACAGCGCCGGAGTGACGAAGGGGCGAACCCAGCCGTGCACCGGACTTTCCTCGTTTCCTCCCGGGAATGGAGCCCGGGAACCGTCCACCCATTGTGACTGCAGCCGGTGACGTTGCCGCCCGATGACTGCAGCTTCTGACCGGGAAGGGGGGAGGATGGCCCCCAAGGGGTTCCTTCCCTTCACGGGGAGGACGCAAGGAGGAAAGGCGGTGAGGGGTTTCCCGAGTCCGCCGCTGTCCCGCAGCTGTGATGGAAACCTGGCTTCCCGGCCCGGCGTCCTCAGTCAGAACGCTCACCCCCCACTCGACCCATTTCCTGCCGGCGAGGACCGGAGATTTTCCATGAACCTGCCTTCTTTGGCTGAGCGGCGCGGCCTCCTGCCGATCGCCCTCGCCGTTGTCTGCGCCCTGCCCCTGCTGCTGGCCGCCCCGGCTTCGGCACACCACGTGATGGATCTGACCGGGCTCAAGCCCGGACCTCTCACCGGGGTGCTGAGCGGCCTGGCCCACCCGATCCTCGGGCCCGACCACCTGCTGTTCCTGCTGGCGATCGGCCTGGTGGGCATCGTCCATCCCTTCCGCTGGGTGCTGGCCCTGCTGGGTTGCGGGCTGGTGGGCAATGTCCTCGGGCTGGCCCTGCCTGGCGTCCCCTGGATCGAGCCGCTGGTGGCCCTGTCGGTGGCGCTCACCGGCCTGGTGCTGGCGCGGCGCCTGCCACCGACCGTGCTGGTGCCCGCCTTCCTGCTGCACGGCTACGCCCTCAGCGGCGCCGTGATCGGCTGGGAGCCGGGCCCGATCGGCTTTTACCTGGCGGGTCTGCTGGTCAGCCAGACGCTGCTGCTGGTGGTGGCCCTGACGGCCGTGCGGCGCTGGCGCCAGAACGCCTCCACCGGTGCGCTGAGCCTCACCGCCGGCCTGCTGATGGGCATCGGCCTGGCCTTCACCTGGTCGGCCCTGGTGCCCTGAGGCTCAGCTGCCCAGCAGGGCGGTGCACTCCAGCCGCTCCTGGCTGGCGGCGCTTCGGGAGGCGCGCAACCGGATGGCCTCCGCCAGGTACTCGGCATCCTCGGCCACCCCGCAGAAGCGGGCCGAGCCCCAGGTGTGCAGCCAGGGCAGGCCCAGGAAATAGAGCCCCGCCACGGACGTGATGCCCCGCTCGTGGACCGGATGGCCGGCGCCATCGAAGACCGGCACCTCCACCCAGGTGAAGTCCGGGTGGTACCCCGTGCACCAGATCACAGCCGCCAGCGGCTCAGCGGCCAGATCGAGGGGCGCGGGCGGGCCAGGGGGCGGCGTCCAGCAGGGGACGCAGGGGGGCTCCTCGGGGGCGCTGAGGCCCTGGGCGGCGATGTGGTCGTCGATGCTGCGGCAGATACGGCTGTAGACCGCGTCGGCCCCATCGAGGTTGGCGGCCAGGTCGCCGGCGAAGTGGATACGGTCGTGGCCGAGGTCGCCCAGCCGGCCGTGCAGCACCATCCCCTCGAGGGCGCGGCGGCGCAGATCGATCTCCCGGCCACCGTCGCGGCCGGTGAGGTAGTGGTTGGTTTTGCCCCGCACCGCCTTCGGGTCGGCGTGCTGGTCGATCGGCATGGCGTAGTAGCCCATGCGATCGAGCCAGTCGACCACGTCGCGGCCGCGGTAGCGGCGCGGGGAGCGGGGGGCGCTGCCGACGCTCAGATGCACCCGGCGGCCGGCCAGGAAGAGGTCTTCGGCGATCTGGCAGCCCGACTGGCCACTGCCCACCACCAGCACCGGGCCAGCGGGCAGCGACTCGGGACTGGTGTAGTCGCGGGCATCGATCTGCAGGATCCGCTCGGGCAGCCGGGCGGCGAGGGGATGGCGCTTCGGGCGGTGGTAACCGCCTGTGGCCAGCACCACCTGATCCGCCTCGAAGTCGCCCTCGTCGGTGGTGAGGCGGAAACCGGAACCACTCGCCTGCAGGCGCCGCACCGCCACCCCTTCCCGCACGGGCACCTGGATGTGGTCGGCGAAGCGCTGCACGTAACGGACGATCTCCTCGCGGCCCATGAAGCCCTCGGGATCGTCGCCGTCATAGGGGAAATCGGGCAGGCGGCACTGCCAGTTGGGGGTCACCAGACAGAACGATTCCCAGCGTTGACGCGCCCAGGCGTGGCCGATGCGGTGGCGCTCCAGCACCAGGGGACGCAGCCCCCGTTTCTGCAGGCAGTGGGCCACCGACAGGCCGGCCTGCCCGCCTCCCACCACCACCACCGGATGGCGCTGCAGCGCCTGGGAACCGCTTGCCACCGAGCCCTTCTGTTCGTGGATGGATGCCGATGCTGGCCGCCGCGGCGACGACGCCCTGTAACGAGAAGCACGGATCGCCCGGCCGATGCCCATGGGCGCGAGGGGGCATTCGGTGGCATCGGCGACACAGAACAAAACTTCATCCGTGGCACGGTCCACCTGCCGATCCACCTCCAGCGCGTTCCCATGCCCCAGGTCAGCCGTCCCGCCAACCAGACGGGCGATTTCCTCGTCGATTACGAGGAAAAGGTCTTCCCCGACGTCAAGGCCGAACCGGGCGAGAAGGCCCTGGTCACCTTCCACACCGTGGCCTTTGAGGGCTCCATCGGCCTGGTGAACCTGCTGCAGGCCAGCCGCCTGGTGAACAAGGGCTTCGAGACCTCAATTCTTCTCTACGGACCCGGCGTGACCCTGGGGCTGCAGCGGGGCTTTCCCAAGCTGGGCGACGCCGCCTTCGACGGCCACCTCAACTTCGGCGCCCGCATCC
>JBBQIH010000002.1:0-21229 GCA_038324725.1 Cyanobacteriota bacterium
TACGACGACAACCACATCACCATCGACGGCAACACCGGCGTGTCCTTCACCGAGGACGTGATGAAGCGCTATGAAGCCTACGGCTGGCATGTGCAGCACGTTGAAGACGGCAACACCGACGTGGCCGCCATCACCCGGGCGATCGAAGCGGCCAAAGCGTTCACCGATCGTCCCAGCCTGATCAAGGTCACCACCACCATCGGCTACGGCTCCCCCAACAAGGCCAACACCGCCGGCGTGCACGGCGCCGCCCTCGGGGCTGAGGAGGCCGAGCTCACCCGCCTGCAACTGGAGTGGAGCTACGGGGCCTTCGAAGTGCCCGAGCCCGCCTACGAGCACTGGCGCGCCGCCATCCAGCGCGGGGCCGCCGATGAAGCGTCCTGGAACGAAAGCCTGGGCGCCTACCGCAGCCGCTACCCCGCCGAAGCCGCCGAGTTCGAGCGCCTGCTCCGCGGTGAGCTGCCCGAGGGCTGGGATGCCTCGCTGCCCGTCTTCACCCCCGCCGACAAGGGCCTGGCCACCCGCCAGCACTCCTACAACGCCCTCAACGCTTTCGGCCCCAGCCTGCCCGAACTGATCGGCGGCTCCGCCGACCTCACCCACTCCAACCTCACCGACATCAAGGGCGAGGCCAGCTTCCAGAAGGGCCATGAGGCCAACCGCTACCTCCACTTCGGTGTGCGCGAACACGCCATGGCGGCGATCCTCAACGGCATCGCGTACCACAACAGCGGCCTGATCCCCTACGGCGGCACTTTCCTGGTCTTCGCCGGCTACATGATCGGCGCCATGCGGCTGTCGGCCCTCTCCCAGCTGGGCGTGATCTACGTGCTCACCCACGACTCGATCGGCCTGGGCGAAGACGGACCCACCCACCAGCCCGTCGAAACCCTGGCCAACCTGCGCGCCATCCCCAACCTGCTGGTGATGCGCCCCGGCGACGGCAACGAGACGGTGGGGGCCTACAAGGTCGCCGTCACCAACCGCAAGCGGCCCACGGTGCTGGCCCTCAGCCGCCAGGCGATGGCCAACCAGGCCAACTCCGCCGCCGAGAAGGTGGCCCTGGGCGGCTACGTGCTCGAAGACTGCAGCGGCACCCCCGATCTGATCCTGATCGGCAGCGGCACCGAACTCGACCTCTGCGTCAAGGCCGCCGCCCTGCTCAGCGCCGAAGGCAAGGCCGTTCGGGTGGTGTCGATGCCCTGCGTCGAGCTGTTCGAGGGGCAGGATGCCGCCTACCGCGAATCGGTGCTGCCCGCGGCCGTGCGCAAGCGGGTGGTGGTGGAAGCCTCCAGCTCCTTCGGCTGGCACAAGTACGCCGGATTCGATGGCGCCACCGTCTCGATCGACAGCTTCGGTGCCTCCGCCCCCGGCGGCGTCTGCCTCGAGAAGTTCGGCTTCACCGTCGACAACGTGGTGGCCACGGCGAAGGCGCTGGGCTGATCGAGCCTTACCCCCTCAAGGGGTTGGCCTGATCCTTTCCGAAGCCGGGCCTCAGTGTCCGGCTTTTCATTTCAGCTTTGACCGTTCGCAAGGACAATTCAGCCCTCGCGGGAGGGCACGTTGTGACGGCTGCGCTCCACCACCAGGGGCAGGCGCAGGGTGCGCTGGTTGATGAAGCCGATGTACTCCCCCAGGATGCCGAGGGCGAACATCATCGCGCCGGCGAAGAACAGCGCCGAGATCGAGAGCATGGCCAGGCCGAACTGGAAGCTCTGCCAGAAGATCAGCTTGCTGAGCATCACCACGAAGGACAGCAGGATCGAGAGGGCCCCGAGCGACAGACCGGCGGTGGTGATCAGGCGCATCGGCTTGCGGGAGGAGGTGACGATGCCGAGCACACCGAAATCCACCAGGAACGAGAGTGAGGCCGAACTGCTGCCTCCCTTGCGATCAGCACTCACGTAGGGAATCGTGGACCACTTGAAGCCGATGGCGCAGACCAGACCCTTGATGAAGGGATAGGAATCGATCGACTGCCGCAAAGCCAGAATCACGGAGCGGTCATAGATGCCGAAACCGGTGGTGTCGCGCACCATCGGATAGTCGGAGAGCCAGGAGAGGGTGGCGTAGTAGAGCTTCTTACAGAGAAACAGGATCGGGCTCTCATGGCTGGAGCGCCGTACAGCAAAAATCACCTGGTTATCGCCCTGCTTCCAGGCCGTGATCAGATCGGCCACCAACTCAGGGGGATCCTGCAGATCCGACATCAGAAAGACATTCGCATCCGCATCGGGCACCAGCAGGGCGTTGGCCGAGGAGCGCACGAACCCGAAGTTGGAAACATTGCGAATCAGGCCAACCCGTGAATCCCTGGCCGCCAATCCCTCAATCAGTGCGACCGTGTGGTCGGTGGAGCAATTATCCGCGAACACGATCGAGAAGACATCGCCGGGGAACTGCTCGAGAACCTTTGATAGCCTGACATAAAGGGCTTCAAGATTGGAGGACTCGTTGTAACATGGAATGCAAATGGCGATATGATGGGCCGATGTCGTCATAAGACAATGTTGACGAAAAGCATGCTGCAGGCAGTGTATCTTTTGGCTGCCGTTCTCGCAGCATGCCTGGGCCAATTCATCTTGCGGATCCGTCCTCCGGACGAGGGCATCCGCATCACATTGCTCTATCTGGTCGCCTCGCTGCTTTGCTATGGAGCCTCCTTTGGAATCACGGCCCTTGTGCTACCAGCCGCCGACCGCAAACTAGCTGTGCTGATGCTCAGCCTGCAGTATCCGCTGCTGTATGTGCTCTTCGCCATCAAGGATTCGGCCTCTCTGCCACCGGCCAGCCTGGTGGCGATCAGCCTCGGTTATGCGATCGTGGCGGTGGGCATGTTCGGGCGTTAGCTGAGGCCGGCGCAGAGCCTGTCGATCTGGGGTTGGCGCAGGGTGAAGCTCCAGGTTGGGCCGCCATAGATCGAGATAGGCAACGGTTGCGGACTTTTGCATTGCTCCATGAGCTGATCCTCGTAGACGAATGTCGTGACCTCACCAGTCGGACTCTCCTCGGTGACGGCCCGGCTAACGACATTGTTGTGATAGAAAACCAGCGTCAGCACCAGCCAGATCGCCAGGGCACGGCTGGAGACCGTGTTACGCGTTCGTTGGTCACCGGCCAGCATGACAAACGCCACCAGCAACACCGATAGGAACAGCACGGTGCTCCAGTAGAAGAAACGCCCGCCGGCATCCTCGACCACCATCAGGGCGAGGTCCACGCCGCGGCGGGTGGCCACCAGCAGGCTTGAGAAGGACAGCACCAGGGTGGAGAAGATGGCCAGGTAAAGCAGGGCCGGCTGGCCCATCTGCCTCGTCACCACCCGCACAGCCAGCAGCACCAGGGCCAACACCCCCAGAACGGCCAGCAGCTGCAGGGGATCAGGCAAAGCCCGCAGATACCACCAGGGCTTGTAGCCGCCCAGCAGTGGGCTGATCAAGTGAACCGTGAACCAATCAAGCAGGATCTCCGGTCGCTTCAGCAACTTGGCGAGCGCCTGTGCCGTCGAGAGGGGATAGGTGGTCTGCAGCTGGGAAACGTAGATCTGCAGCGACGACAGCAGCACCGGCAGGCTCAGCCACAGGGGCCGGATCGGCAGCCGGCGGCGACTCAGGCCTTGGAAGATCAGCAGCGGGATCGTGTAGATGGCCAGGAAGGGGCCGGTGAAGGCCGCCACCAGCCCGTAGAGGAACACCAGCACCTTGAGGGCCGGATGGCCCGCAAATGGCGGCCGGCCGCTCCCTTGCTGCGCAACCACGCCATAGGCGATCAGGATGAAGCCGAGCGGGAAGAAGATGTAGGCGTTGGGCAGGTTGAGATAGGTCTCTCCCGCGTAGGGGTAATAGACGTAGGGGATGTAGGCCATTCGCATCACCCGGCTGAACACTCCCGCGCCGATCAGGGCCTCGACGCTGACCAGGGGCAGCAGGTAGGAGACCCAGGCCACAAGCAGAAAGAAGCTTGGGTAGCTCAGTGGCGAGAGCAGATTCACGGCCGTGAGCGCCGTGAGGCGCTGCAGCAGGTGGCTGTACCCGGCATACAACTGCAGCAGCGATCCGGTGCCCTGGTCGATGGCCTGCTGCAGAAAGATCGAGCCGTCCTCCGCATACAGCCCAGGTTGCAGCGAAACGGAGGGGCGCCGCAGGTGATAGCCGAGGGCGCAGAGGCCGATCAGGGCGGCGGACACGAGGAAGTCGTGCAGCCGGGGAGGCAGCCGCTGCTCGGCTGACTGCCGGATCTGCTGGATCCTCTGGAGGACGGTGGCCATGGTTCTGCGCAACGGCTCCGCTCAGGCCGCCATCAGCTGGGTGTCGGTCCAGGCGAGCATGCGGCTGACGCCTTCTCGGCAAGAGATGGCCGGCGACCAGCCCAGCAGGCGCTCGGCCTTGGCAATGTCGGCGATGAAGCAGTCCTGGTCGCTGGCGCGGCGGGGGGTGGGGGTGTATAGCAGCGGCGGAATGGCCAGCAGTTCGGCGAGCAGGGCGAACAGCTCCAGCAGGCTGAGGGAGTTGGCGGCGCCACCGCCGATGTTGAAGATCTCGCCGGTCATCCGCTCCCGGTGCGCATAGGCGGCCCGGTAGAGGCGGATCAGGTCGTCGGCATGGAGCACGTCGCGCACCTGCTTGCCGGTGCCAGCGATGGTGAAGGGCTCGGGGGCATGGCCGGCTAGGCGTGCGCGCTTCTGCTCGATCGCCTTCTGGCAGAACCAGCCCACCCAGCCCTGGTCGAAGGAGGCGAACTGGCGGCCGCCGAAGATCGAGGAGTGGCGGAACACCACCGTTTTGAGGCCATAGACGCGGGCCCAGTCGCGCACGTACTGGTCGGCCGCCCCCTTGGAGCAGCCATAGGGGGTGGAGAAATCCAGCCCCAGCGCTTCATCGAGGCCATCGGGATGGTCGGGAAGGCGGTAGCGGGTGGCGGTCTCCTCGTAGCGGAGCCCCTCCAGGTCGCCGTAGACCTTGTTGGTGCTGCTGTAGGCGATCAGCGCCTCAGGCGAAAGGGCCCGGGCGGCTTCGAGCACCGCGAAGGTGCCGAGCACGTTGGTCTGCAGGTCGCGGGCGGGATCCTGGAGGGAGGTGGTCATGGCCACCTGGCCGCCCACATGGGCGATGTAGTCGAAGGGGGCGTGGCGCCGGAACACAGCCAGCACGGCCTCGGCCTCGGCCAGGTCGGCCTGGATGAAGTGGAAGCGCCCCGGGGCCGCCTGCTGCTCCAGCCAGGCCAGATTGGCCGCCGATCCCTTGCGGAACAGGGCGTCGACCACGATCACCTCGGCCCCTTCCTGCAGGTAGGAGGCGGCCAGGTTGGAGCCGAGAAAGCCGCAACCGCCGGTGATCAGGACCTTCATCGGATTCTGGGGAGGGGAGAGGCCGGAATCCGCAGCCCGCGCAGGTCGGGTACATACCGTTCGATCTGATCGGGGCGGTCCGGAAGCCTGGCGGGGAGCAATCTACCGGTCGCCCCCAGGCGCTCCCACTCCGCCGCGGCGAAGGCCAGCAGGCTGGTGGCGACCCCCGAACCGATGTTGGCCACCAGGGGAATGCCGGCGGTGAGATCGGGCCGCGTGCAGGCCTCCAGCAGGTGGTCCGCCACCGCGGCGACGGGCACGAAGTCGCTCACCTGGCGGCCGGAGGTCATGGGGAAATCTTCCCCGGCCAGGGCCGCCCGCCGCAGGGAGGGCCAGAAATTGCCCGCGAACTGGCCCTCGCCATAGGCCGTGAAGATCCGGCCGTAGAAGAGCTCCAGGCGCCGCTCGATGGCGAAGGTGCGCAGCAGCTGGAAGGCCGCCGCCTTGCTGGCCCCGTAGGCGCTCAGGGGCTCCAGGGGGGCGTCGGGGGGAATGGCCGCATAACGGCGGGCGGCGTTGCCGTACTCGTGGCTGGTGCCGGTGACGACGCAGCGACGCACCCCCGCGTCCGCCGCCAGCTCCAGGAGCCGCAGGCTGCCGGCCACGTTGGCCTGCACCAGCTCGTCCCATGGCACCTGCTTCGGGCTCACCCCCGCCGAAGCCAGGTGCAGCACCGCCTCCACCCCGTCGAGATCCGCGGCCGTGAGGGTGCTCAGATCGCCCTCGCACCACTGGGGCTGGCAGGGCAGAGGAATCACCGGGCTGGAGGCGGGGCTGCGGCGCAGGGCCCGCACCTGGTGGCCAGCGTTCAGGGCCGCCGCCAGCACATGGGAGCCGATGAAACCGGTGCCGCCGGTGAGGAACAGCCGCATCAGACGCGGCAGAAGTTCTGGATCACCGCAATCTCCTTGGCCAGCATCGGGGCCGTCAGGCCGGGGTAGGTGCCCAGGAACAGGGTGTCGACCATGATCGCGTCGGCGCCGGCCAGATCACCCACCACCCGCAGGGCGTCGGGGCGGTCGGCGCGCAGCTGCACGAAAGCGGGCTGGCGCACCAGGTTGCCGCCGAACAGCATGCGGTTGCCGATGCGGTGGGCATCGAGCTCCCGGGCCAGGTCGGTGCGGCGGAAGGGGGCGCCTGGCTTCACCGAGATCTTGAAGCCGAACCAGGAGCAGTCGCAGCGGCAGCCGCTGGCATCCCAGGAGAAGCCGGCCGCAGGATCCCAGCCGGTGGCGTGGGTGGGCAGGGAGAACTCGAGCACGTTCTCAGTGGTCACCAGCCCCTCGCGCAGGGTCTGCCAGTTGCGCTTGCGGGCCTCGATGAACTCCGGCAGGCGGCGCAGCTGCACCCGGCCGATGGCGGCCTGGGGATCGAGCGGTTTGAGGTTGAAGCCAAGGTGGCTGTAGATGTACTTGTGGTCGTAGCCGGCGGGCAGTTCGCCCAGCTGCCAGTCGAAGCGCTTGCCGCAGGTGTCGTCCTTGCCCGAGGGGCACCAGCAATCGCGGCCCCAGTCGCGGAAGCTCTCGGCCACCACCTTGAGCTTCTGGTCGCCCACGATGTTCACCGCGCCGCCCTCGCCCATGGTGAGGTGGTGGGGCGGGTAGAAGCTCTGGGTGCTGAGGTCGCCCCAGGTGCCGGTCCAGCGGATGACGCGGTCGGGGCCCTCATCGAGGCCGGGGCTGTTGGCGGAAAAACCGAGGGATTCGGCCAGCCCCCGGGGCATGGAATAGGAGCAGCCCAGGGCGTCGCAGTTGTCCTCCACCAGATAGAGGTCGTGGGCGCGGCAGAAGCGCAGCACGGCCGCCAGATCGAAGGGATTGCCGAGGGCGTGGGCCATCATCACGGCCTTGGTGACGCCGGGCCGGTAGGCCGCCTCGAGCTGGTCGCAGCGGGCGTTGCCGGTGACCGGATCGGCGTCGATGAACACCGGCACCGCACCCACCTGCAGGATCGGCGCCACGGTGGTGGGGAAGCCGGCCGCCACGGTGATCACCTCATCGCCGGGGCGCAGGCGCCGCTCGGCGGGCAGGCGGTGGGAGGTGAGGGCCGAGATGGCCACCAGGTTGGCGGAGGAGCCCGAATTCACCAGCAGGCTGTGGCGCACCCCCAGGAAGGCCGCCAGCTCGCTCTCCATCGCCGCCCCTTCGCTGCCGAGGGTGAGCCAGAAGTCGAGGGTGGTGCCCACGGCCGCCTCGACTTCGTCTTCGGTGAAGACCCGGCCGGCGTAGGGGATCGTCTGCCCCTCGGCGTGGGGGGTGCGGTCGGGGTCGTCGCCGGGGCGGAAGGCGGCGTGGGCCTGGCGGGCGTAATCGCGCGTGAGCCGCAGGATCTCCTGCTTGAGCTGGTCGAGGTCGGCGGTCATGGGGTGGATCGGCCTGGCGGGCAGCAGGCGAGATAGGCGTTGAGGTCGTCGAGGCAGCAGGCCAGCGGGTCGTCGCCCGCTTCGATCACGCGGCGATACCACTGAAGCGTGCGGGCGGTGGTGCTGGCGAAGTCCCAGCGGGGCGACCAGCCGAGGCGGTGGTGGGCCTTGTCGATGACGAGGTTGAGAAGGCCGGCCTCGTGGGGGGCGGTGGGATCGGAAGCATCGATCCAGGTGCCGGGCCAGTGGAGCAGGGCCTGCTCCACCAGCTCCTGAACGGGCCGGTTGGCCTCCAGCTGGGGCCCGAAGTTGAAGGCTTCGGCCATCGCCGCCCCGCCGGCGGGCTCAGCGAGGGCCTCGGCCAGGGCCAGGTAGACGCCGAGGGGTTCGAGCACGTGCTGCCAGGGGCGGGTGGCGCCGGGGTTGCGCAGGGTGATGGGCTCGCCGGCGCGCAGGCAGCGCACGGTGTCGGGAATGATGCGGTCGGCAGCCCAGTCGCCACCGCCGATGACGTTGCCGGCCCGGGCGCTGGCGATGCGCAGGTGGGGCGACTGGTGGGGCAAGGATCCGCAGTAGCTGGCGCGCCAGGAGCTGATGGCCAACTCGGCGGCGGCCTTGCTGCTGCTGTAGGGGTCGTGGCCGCCGAGGGAATCGTTCTCCCGGTAGCCGTAGAGCCATTCGTTGTTGCGGTACACCTTGTCGGTGGTGATCAGCACCGCCGCGCAGGGATGGGCCAGGGGCCGCAGCGCCTCCAACAGATGGATGGTGCCCATCACGTTGGTCTCCCAGGTGAGCACCGGCTCGGCGTAGCTGCGCCGCACCAGGGGCTGGGCCGCCAGGTGCAGCACCAGCTCGGGCTGGCTGGCGGCCACCAGTTCGCGGAGGGCGGCCGGATCGCGCAGATCACCCACGTGGTGATCGAGGCGGCCGGCCAGGCCCAGCTGGTCGAACAGGGAGGGGTCGGTGTCCGGCGCCAGGGCGAAGCCGGACACTTGGGCCCCCAGCTCACAGAGCCAGAGGGCCAGCCAGCTGCCCTTGAAGCCGGTGTGGCCGGTGAGCAGGACCCGCTTGCCCTGCCAGAAAGCGGCGCTGGTCATGGTCAGCTCCAGATCTTCCAGGGGGCGCGGCCCTGCTGCCAGAGGTCTTCCAGGCGCTGGCGGTCGCGCAGGGTGTCCATGGGCTGCCAGAAGCCGCGGTGCTTGAAGGAGTTCAGCTGGCCTTTGGTGGCGAGGGCCTTGAGGGGGGCCTGCTCCCAGATGCACTGGTCACCGTCGATCAGGTCGATCACGGGGGGCTCAAGCACGAAGAAGCCGCCGTTGATCCAGGCGTTGTCGCCGTCGGGCTTCTCCTCGAAATCGGTGACCACATCGCCGTCGAGGTGCAGGGCGCCGTAGCGGCCGGGGGGCTGCACGGCGGTGAGGGTGGCCTGCAGGCCCTGGCGCTGGTGGTGGGCGATCAGGGCGGTGATGTTCACATCGGCGACGCCATCGCCGTAGGTGAAGCAGAAGGATTCGTCATCGGGCAGGTAGCTGCGCACCCGCGCCAGACGGCCACCGGTGAGGGTGGCGTCGCCGGTGTCGACCAGGGTGATCTTCCAGGGTTCGGCCTTCTGGCGGTGCACTTCCATGTGGTTGAGATCCATATGGAAGGTGACATCACTGGTGTGCAGGAAATAGTTGGCGAAGTATTCCTTGATCACATAACCCTTGTAGCCGCAACAGATGATGAAGTCGTTGATGCCGTGGTGGCTGTAGATCTTGAGGATGTGCCACAGGATCGGCTTGCCGCCGATCTCCACCATCGGCTTGGGCCGCAGGTGGGTCTCCTCCGCCAGTCGGGTGCCCAGTCCACCGGCCAGGATGACGGCTTTCATCAGGAAGCAACGGGCCAGTCAGGCGGCGGCAACTTAGCAAAGGCGCTCCAACCCTTCAGGCCCAGACAGGCCGGGGACGCTTTTGGCTGCCAGGTGGCGGGCAGACAAACGAAACGGTTTCCTAAGCCTCCAGGCAACGCTGGAAGCCACTGGCCAGCATGGAAAGCCTTTTCAGCCTTGGCCTGTGGCCGCCCGAAGCAAGACGCTGACGCTGGCTGATGTGAGGGCGTTGATCCAGACGCTCCTGGGGCAGCCGGCGCTGGGCGAAGCCGATCTGCTGGCCTTCGCCCAGACGATCAACGGGGCAGCGTTCAAGGATCCGCCGCCACCGAAGCCCAAGCCCCCCACCGCCACCGAGATCAAGGCCAAGGTGCTGGCCCACTTCCACTGCAAGACCGTCACCCAGCTGCGCAAGGACAAGAACTTCCAGCTCTCGATGACGGGCGAGGAGGTGGCGCTGAAAACCAAGGACGACTGGCTGGTGCTCTACCGGCGCTTCATCGGCATTCCGGCCGACGAGCGAAACCTGGAGGACGGACCCACCGTGATCAATGGCATCGACGTGCTGCAGCACTTCCGGCCGTGGGTGGTGTTCGGCCTCGACCCGAAGACCGCCACGGCCGATGAGGTGCGCGAGGCGTTCCGGCGGCTGATCCAGGTGCACCACCCCGACCACGGCGGCGATCCCCGCGTGGCGGAACGCCTGCAGACGATGAAGGACTCGATCCTTGCCCTGATGCCCTGAAGTGATGCGCGACCTTTTGACGGCCCAGGAAACGGCCAGGATTCTCGGCAAACGGATCGACAGCCTCTACAACATCGTGGAGGCCTTCGATGCCAAGGCCGACGACGAATGGGAGCTGGTGGAGGGCGAGCATTTCGAGTACGCCGGCCCAGCGGTGGCCGGCGCCAACGGGCGGCGGCCCCGGCGTTTCAGCGAGGAGGGCGTGGAGGCCCTGGCCCGCTACATCGAAGCCACCGAGAAAACGGGCGTGCTGGGCTGGTTCCGCGAACGACTGTTCAACGTGAAGCAGAAGCGCAAGCAGCTGCTGGTGTCACGGCGGATCACCCAGGAGTTCATCGAGGCCGGCGGCACTCTGGAGATCCGGGGCGATCTGGCCTTCGTCAGCCGCAAAACCACGGTGGGGATCCTGCAGACCAACTACAAGGGCCTCTACAACTCCTGGGAGCGGCTGCGCACCGCCGGCACCGAAGAAGGAGAAGAGGCCCTGGAGCTCAACAAGGACTTCCTGGAGAGCGAGGAGCGGCAAGTGCTGATCAGCCAGCGGGGCATCGCCCGCGTGGCCCGCGATATGCGCGTGAACAGCCGCATCACCAAAACACGCCAGGCCTGGATCGAAGCCGTGGGCGATGTGGTGGAGGCCTGCTTCAACTCCGAGATCCGCTACCTCACCGAAGGGGTGGACCGGGCCATCAAACGCGCCAAGTCGGCCGCCAGCCATCGCTGCGAGATCACGGGTGATTACTCAAGGCCGCACCGAAAAATCGACCTCGACGGGCACCATCTCTTTGATCGCCGCAGCCGACCGGACCTGGCCGACCTACCGGAGAACATTCTCGTGATGGTGCCCGACCTGCACCGGGAGTTCCATGGCTGGAAAAGCGGCCCCTGTGCCCCCAAAGACGTGCTCGTGTTCATCGAAACCGCGCGGGGGGATCTGTTCGATCCGGTCAACTCCCGCGACATGAAGCGGCTAAGGGCGCTGACGCACCGGCTGCAGCGGTTCGAGAGTGAGCGGGAGGGGTAGAAGGTGAGGTATCACCGCAATTAACGCTCAAGATCAGCGGCGGGCAGAAGTCCTCTCCACACATCACTGACGCATGGCCCCACTCGGTGGATCTTGAGGCTAGGCGCCACTTCTCACCAACGCTTGCCATCACTTGGCCGCAGTGCGTGTTGGTTCAACTCGTTATCCTTGCGGCGGCGGCTCAAGTGGATGGCATTGCTGGCTGGCTCAACGCCAGAAGGGCCGCGTGTCGAATACGAAGGGATCATCGCTGAGGATACGCACGTGTTGTACCTCGGTATGCCGTGGTTGAGTAGGACTCGCTTCTTGGCCATGGATTTCTCATGGTCACCGTAGGCGTAGCCTTCCACGAAGCGGAACCCGAGCTGCTTGGCGCCCACAAACTCAGCCCTTACCTGCGATCACAAGACAATTATCCTGTCATTGAGGTGGATCTTCCAGAGCCTCCCAGGTTTCTTGCCACCCATCTAGTCAGTTCTGGACAGCATCCCTTGTTCCGCGATTGGTTACAGTCGGCAAGGGATTCATGGTTAGTTATCCATGGCGAGGGGTGGGTGCAGTGATCGAAAATAGCAAAGCATTAGCCACCATAACCACCCCACCGATAAGAAAGCTGGCCCCGTATGACGCCTGAGCAATGATGAATCCAGCGATGATTGACCCACCTGCCTCTCCGATGTCGCGAATGGTGCCAAGGACACCCAGCGCCGCGCCCATGCTCCCCTCCTTGGCCATGTCCGCTGCCAGTGCCGCCGTTGATGGCGTTACCACCGCCATGCCGAAGCCGTAGAGCCCGGATAGGAGGCACAGGAGCACGAGCAGGTGTGTCTGGACTAGCAACGGCAGTACAAAGGCGCAGAGCAGCACACCAAACAGGATTGTTGGCTTGTGACCCACCCGGTCGGACACCCGCCCGGCAAACGGTTTGGCAATCAGTGTCGTCACCAGTTGCACGCCCAGCACCAGCCCGATCTGAGCGTCGTTGTATCCAGCATCCTGTAGGTACAGGGGCAAGAAGCCGGCCAGGATGCCGAAGCCGAAGTACACGGCTGCTTCCGTGGTGCTGGTCAACAGCAGCGAACCATGGGTGAGAACCTGGCCGATTCCGGTGACGAACTTTGTCACGCGCGACGGCGCCCCCGGTTCTGGCCGTGACGGCGCCTTATCGGGGATCCTGGAGATGACGAAGATCGGCAGCAGGCCAATGAGGCCGACCAGAAAGTAGGTACTTGAGAAGGTACCCAGCGAAAAGAGCACGAACCCACCCACCAGCGGGCCAATGGCTCCACCAAGGTCAGACATGGTCTGGAACCAGCCGAGCCGCTCACCACGATTTGAACGGTACAGATCGGCCACAGCAGCGGCCGAGACCGGACTGAACACTGCTGTGGCAAAGCCGTGAACGATCCGCAAGACAAGGAGTTGATCTGGATCTGTGATCAACATGTAAAGGAATGGCGGAACAGCGAAGAAGAGCGACGCCAATAGCATGAGACGCTTGCGCCCCAAGACATCGGATAAAGATCCTGCGGGGAGCTTGAAGCAGATACCGGTGATCGTCGAAGCTGCCACGATCAGACCAATCGCCTCCGGTGAAGCGTTGAGTTCACGCGCAAACCTCGGTAGTACTGGGCTGCGCGCCATCTGATAGCTCAGCCGTGCCAGCAGACTCGCCACCAACAGCAACAGGTATGGGCTGATGCGAGTGCTCTTCGTAGTCATTAAAGTTCCGGTTAGATCAATGCTACTGAATAACCATCGCATAGTAATCTACGGAAGCTGGCCAGTCAAGTAACGGCACCATTGGCAACAGTCAATCATGAATAATGAAGGCTAGGATGTCACCCTTAGCGGCTTATCCGTATCAGTGGGAAGAACATGTATTCTATGGGTAACTGGTGTTGTCTTCCTATAGACGACGAGCAAAGACAAGTCTTGAATGGCCACAGAAAGCAGACCCAAGAAGAGCATGCATTACTTACTATCCAGCAGCAAGGGCCTAAAGTTCTTCAAGGCTCTTCTGGCAGCATCTTGTATGGTTGATGGTCTAATAATACACAGATAGGAGTTCAATTCTCCAGAGTCGTTCTGATTCACTCTGGAAGCAATCCGCGATCAAGATAGTCTGGATCCTGGCACTTCCTTCAGCAAGATTGGGAACTCATGAGCAATTCCACAATTTGTAATTAATCACATCCAGATTCGCCTCAACGCGAAGGGTCTTGGGGAAGGGTCTGATCTGAGGCGCACAGTAGGCTGGCAAATCCTCGGCTGCCTGAGAGAGCCATGATAGAGATTTAAACGCTTCTAATCTTCTGCCGTGTCCATCAGTACATCACTGGAGCTATATGAAAAGCGCTAACATGCCTTAACGGTTTGGTCTCTTCTGGCGATGATGCCTCATTCTTCGCGCTCACCGCGGAGCAGCCAGCACTCAGAAACATCAGGATGACCAATATGGATTGCGGCTGGCGCGATCCTTGTACAATGATAGCATCTCATCGTGTGGCGAATACGGTGCCAAGCGCCTTGCTATGTCTTCTGACTGACTTCCTGGCTGCACATTGCGCATCATGAGTGGCTTTCTGCAAACCCTTGCTCAAGCTAATGAAGTTTACGTTAGACAAAAGATAAAAGCCAAAAAAGTAGCTCAGGCATTTGGCATTGAAACACGCAACCAGTATCAGATACAAACCGAAGAAGGGCAAGAATTTGGTTTCTGCGTTGAACAGAAGCTCGGCAATATTGATTTGTTTAGGCGTCAAGTGCTAGGCCATTGGAGGGTTTTTAATGTTGTCGGGACTGACATGGACTCCACACAGGTCTTTCGTGCTCATCACCCTTTCCGTAAATCTTTTCAGCGCCTTGAGATCTATGGAACAGACGACTGCCTTGTGGGCATTCTGCAGCAACGCTTTGCTTGGCTCAACAAGAAGATTGAGTTCCTTGATACTAAAGGGCAGGTGATGATGACTATGACGACGCCAACATGGAAGATATGGAAATTTCCAATTAGGAAGGGAGAAGGGGAAGTTTCTGTAATCGAGAGAAAATGGCCGGGCTTTTCTAAAGCGCGATATTCTTATGCTGATAGCTTCAGGATTCGCTTTACTGATGCAAGGCTAAACACTGACGAAAAGCTGCTACTGCTAACGAGCGCAGTTTTTATCGATATTCTATACGCCGCCGACCTAAGGCTGATGGTGCTGGTCGGCGCTGCGCCCGAGGCCATTATACTCTTTTATGTCATTAGACGATTGTTCGAATGAGCAACATCTTCCAGCTGCAAATGCACATAAAACTGCTTTGAAAGAGTATCCAGGCCACATCTAGAGTTGGACTTTCTGGATTCTGGGTAAATTGTTGTTCAGATCTATTTCGCCACCCAAGTCACGAGACACTCGTCTTCGGAATTATTGCAACTTTACGCTTCGCAGTGTTGTAGGCCTTCCCTTGGTCGACGGACCAACAAACAACACCGTTCTTTCCTGTTCTGTTAGCGATAGGTGTCGAGCCTTTAGCCTTTCATCTTCCATGTCTTGTTTGCGTCGAATGCACCATTCAGCATCAGCCCAGCCAACGCCAGCCGTGGATAACGGGTCCGTGAACCGCTTGTGTCCTCCGCCAGAACAGACCGCAATAGTGTGATTCAAGCGGGGTGCTCCAGCGCCAGCCCCTGTGCCTTCCAGGCCCGCAGGCCGCCGCGCAGGTTCGCCACATGGCTCAGCCCCTTCTTCTGCAATTGTTGCGTCGCCAGGGCAGAGCGGCTGCCGGAGTGGCAGAGCACCACCGTGGGCCGATCCGTGGGGATCTCTCCTGCTCGTGCCTGCAGTTCGGGCAGGGGAATCAGTAGGCTGCCAGGGATGCGACCGTCCGGGCCCTGCACTTCCGCTTCGGAGCGCACATCCACCAGCGTCAGGGCCTCGCGGTGGTCGGCCACCCAGTCGGCGGTCAGTTCCGGCAGGCCGGCATAGCTGCGCTCGATCGGTGCCCAGTCGTCTGCTTCCTCCATCCCACCGTCAGCGGGTCTGCCGGAGCGCAGGTTGGCCGGCAGGGCCACGGCGATCCGGTTGGGGTGGTGGAGATGCAGGTTCTCGATGGAACCCACGAAGCCGCGCTCGTCGGCCTCGCCGCCGAGCCGGGCGTTGGAATCGTGGGCCGGGTAGAGCAGGCAGTGGTCGGGCAGCGACAGGATCTGCCCGGTGATCGAGTGGTACTGGGTGGCGGCATCCCCCTGCTGGAAGTCGCAGCGGCCGCAGCCCCGCACCAGCAGCGCATCGCCGGTGAAGACCAGGCTGTGGTCATCGAGCACGAAGCTGAGGCAGCCGTCGGTGTGGCCGGTCGCCGTGGCGCAGGGGCAGGGTCACGTTCTTGGCCCCGGCGACGGCGGCCAGTGCGATGGCGCAGCCGGTGGACCGGTGCAATCGCCAACTGCCACTCACGTGGTCGGAGTGAAAGTGGGTGTCGAGGCTGGCGACCAGATCGATCCCCAGTTCCCGAATCAGCGAAAGATCGCGGGAATGCTGCTCGTACACCGCATCGATCAGCACCCCCTGCCGAGAGACCACCTCCGCCAGCAGGTAGGTGAAGGTGCCCGTCTCGGCGTCGAACAGCTGCCGCAACAGCAGCGGAGCACCGCCGGCGGCAGCCGCCAGGGGAAAGGGAGCGGACAATGCCATCGCCTCTGGGGACTCAGCCCGGACCCTGCTGCGGATCAACCTGCAGCTTCGGCCGGCCTTCCGCCAGCAGCGAGGCCCTGGAGAACGAGGCGACACCGCAGATGCCGTGGCCGGAGGTGCAGCCCGAGGAGAGCCGGGTGCCGAACCCCACCAGCAGACGCCCAGAGCCCACCGCCGTGACGAAGCAGGACGGAACTCGCTCCGGCTTTGACACCGAGGCTGAGGTCCATGACCATCAATCCAAGCCCGAGGAACAGGCCCCCGTACAGGTAGGACGTGACGCCATGGGGGAAGGGGAAGCCCAATCGATGGGGTCACCGAGGACAACCGGACCCTAAACACGCCAGTGACGGCGGGCAACGCCCCGAACTCAGACCCCCAGCGGCTCGCCCTGGGCCTTCTTCTGCTCGGCCAGCACCTGCTCCAGACCTTCGATGTCTTCATCGGTGATCTTGGTCTGCATCGGGCAATGCTTGGGGCCGCACATCGAGCAGAACTCCGCCTGCTTGTAGATGTCCGCCGGCAGGGTTTCGTCGTGGTACTCGCGGGCGCGCTCGGGATCCAGGCTCAGTTCGAACTGCTTGTTCCAGTCGAACGCATAGCGGGCGCGGCTCAGCTCGTCGTCGCGGTCGCGGGCGCCGGGGCGGTGGCGGGCGATGTCGGCGGCGTGGGCGGCGATCTTGTAGGCGATCAGGCCCTCGCGCACGTCGTTGGCATTGGGCAGGCCCAGGTGTTCCTTGGGGGTCACGTAGCAGAGCATCGCCGTGCCGTGCCAGCCGGCCAGGGCCGCGCCGATGGCGCTGGTGATGTGGTCATAGCCGGGGGCGATGTCGGTGACCAGCGGGCCGAGCACGTAGAAGGGCGCCTCGCTGCACTCCTCCATCTGCTTCTTGACGTTGAACTCGATCTGATCCATCGGCACATGGCCCGGACCCTCCACCATCACCTGCACGTCGTGCTTCCAGGCACGGCGGGTGAGTTCACCCAGCGTCTTCAGTTCCGCCAGCTGGGCCGCATCAGAGGCATCGTGCTGGCACCCCGGCCGCAGCGAATCCCCCAGGGAGAAGCTGCAGTCGTAGCGCTTGAAGATCTCGCAGATGTCGTCGAAGCGGGTGAACAGCGGGTTCTGCTTGTGGTGGTACAGCATCCACTGGGCCAGGATGCCGCCGCCGCGGCTCACGATCCCGGTGAGGCGGCCCTTCACCAGCGGCAGGTGCTCGATCAGCAGGCCCGCATGGATCGTCTGGTAGTCGACCCCCTGCTGGCAATGCTTCTCGATGATGTGCAGGAAATCATCGGCATCGAGCTTCTCGATCGAGCCGTGCACACTTTCGAGCGCCTGATACACGGGCACCGTGCCGATCGGCACTGTTGAGGCGTTGATGATCGCCGTGCGCACCTCATCGAGGTTCACGCCGCCGGTGGAAAGGTCCATCACGGTGTCGGCGCCGTACTTGACCGCCAGCTTCAGCTTCTCCACCTCCTCGTTGAGATCGGAGGCATTGGGCGAAGCGCCGATGTTGGCGTTCACCTTGCACCGGGACGCAATGCCGATCGCCATCGGCTCCAGGCCAGGGTGCTCGATGTTGGCCGGGATGATCATGCGGCCCCGGGCCACCTCCTCCATCACCAGCGACTCGGGCAGGTTTTCCCTGCTGGCCACGAAGGCCATCTCCTCGGTGATCACTCCCTGGCGGGCGTAATGCAGCTGGGTGACGTTGGCTTGACCACGACGTTTCTGGATCCAGGCGCTGCGCATGACGGGCTACGGCAAAGGGCGAGGGCGCGGCCTGAGATTGGTTTCACGATCCTGTTCCACTTCCCTGCGCCGGCATGACCCGGATCAGGTTCGGAGGGTGTGATCTCAGCCCTGGGCGAAGCGATCGGTGGATCCTGCGCCGGGCACCCCTAGTGACTTTCGAAACCTAGCAAGGCTGAAAGGGGATGGGGCTCCACAACAGACGTTCCCGGTTCTGTACGTGCTGTACAGAACCGGGAACCAGCGCGCCACCACCCGCCCAGGGCCGACGAGCCGTCAGGCCTGCAGGCCGTCCAGTGCCACGGCCGTCACCCGGTGGTCGCCATCGCTCTGCAGGCCCGCCAGGGCCTCGCGGGCCTGGGTCGCCTGCGGCTCTTCCCCCTCGCGCACCAGGCGGCCCAGGATCTCGGCCCCACCGGCCCGCACCGTGCCGTCGCCATCGGCGATGGCCAGCTGCGCCAGCTCCAGCAGCCACCCCGGCGGCATCTCCTCCTGCTCAGCCAGCGCCGAGAGGATGCTGCAGCGCACCAGCCACTGGTCGTCGGCCACAAAGGCGTCCCGCAACAGGGGCCAGGCCCGCACCACGCCGTAGTTGGCCAGGGCATTGGCGGCCTCGGCACGCACATTGGCGTCGTCGTCCTGCCGCACCGCCGTCTCCAGGGCCTGCCAGCCCACCTCGCTGCGCTTCACCCCCAGGCCGGCGCAGGCCAGCGAACGAATCACGAAGGTGGTCTGCTCCAGTCCCAGCAGCAGCAAGGGGATGGCCGCCTCGGCCTCCACCGCCCGCAGTCCCGCCAGGGCGGGCATCGCCCGGCTGGGGTCACCGGAGGCGATCGCTTGCCGCGCGGCTTCGAGATCGGGGGTGGCTTCACTCACGGGGATCACGGCGTGGATCCTTCACCTTGGCGCAGCACGCTTCAGGCCTGCGGCCCCTCGCGCAGAGCCCGCAGCAGTTCGGCCCGGCGGCGGCGGCGGCGAAGCATGCTCGTGCCCAGCAGCCCGCAGCCGATCACCAGGGCGGGCAGGGCCGGCAGCCGGTCGGCCCCCTGGCGGGTGAGCAGCACCAGCAGGGCCAGCAGGATCAGCAGCGGCGCCGAGAGCGCCAGCAGGGCGGCCAGGAAGCGAGGGGCCCGACGGACGCTCAAACCGGCCGCTCCATCCAGCGCAGCAGGCTGAGGGCGAGCACCTTGATGCCCACCTCCAGGCAGCCCTCGTCCGGGTCGAAGCTGTTGCTGTGCAGGGGCGAACAGCCAGCGGGCCCGGCCACCCCCAGCCGAAACATCGTGCCGCGGGTGTCGGCCAGCAGTTCGGCGAAGTCCTCTGCCCCCAAGGAGGGCTGCTCCAGCCACTGCACCCGGGAGCGGCCCAGCAGCGCGACGGCCGCGTCGGCCACCAACTGGGTGAGCTCCGGATCGTTGTGCACCGGCGGGGAGATGCAGCGGTAGTGAACCCTGGCCTCGCCGCCATGGCCACGGCAGAGGGCATGCACCGTGTCCTCAATCCAGCCCGGCAGCTGGGCGTGCACCTCCAGATCCAGGCAGCGCACCGTGCCCAGCAGCCGCACATGGTCGGCGATGACGTTGAAGGCCTTGCCGCCTTCGATCAGCCCGAAGCTCACCACCACCGGATGCAGCGGATCGAGCCGCCGGCTGATCGCCTCCTGCAGCCCGCTCACCACCCGGGCGGCGATCCAGATCGCGTCGGTGCTCTGGTGCGGGCGGGCGCCATGGCCGCCTTCCCCCAGCACCTCCACCTCCAGTTCCCCCGCCGCGGCCGTGAGGCTGCCGCTGCGCACCCCCACCGTGCCCACCTCCAGACTCGGAAACACGTGCACCCCGAACAGGGCCTGGACGCCGTCCATGGCGCCGTCGGAGCGCATCCAGGCCGCCCCCTCCGCCGTCTCCTCCGCCGGCTGGAACAGCAGCCGCACCCTGGCCGTGAGCCGGTCGGCCACGCTGGCCAGGAGCAGGGCCACCCCCAGACCCACGGCGGTGTGGATGTCGTGGCCGCAGGCATGCATCAGGCCCTGGCGGCTGGAGGCGTAGGCGAGCTGGGTGCGTTCCTCAATCGGCAGCGCATCCATGTCGGCCCGCAGGGCCACCAGGGGGGCCCCCAGCGGACCCAGCTCGGCCACCACCCCGGTGCGGCCCACCCCTTCGCGCACCTCCCAGCCCAAACGCCGCAGTTCACCGGCCACCAGGGCGGCGGTCTGCTGCTCGTGGCCGCTCAGCTCGGGGTGGCGGTGGATGTGGCGCCGCAGCTGGATCAGCTCCGGCAACGCCGCCTGCAGGGTCGCGTCCATCCCGAGCTCCTCCCAGGTGGCATCAGCCGGGGCCATGGGGGAAAAGGACAACGGGGTCATGGGCAAAGGGTGGGAAGCCGGTTCAGGGGGCCAGGGCCAGGAACTGGGCCAGAGCCTGGACGGGAACAGGCGGCCAGCGCCGTATCTGCAGCAGCCATTCTTCCTGCCGGTAGCGGGGATCGAGGCCGGAGGCCGCGGCCCAGTGGCTCTCCGCCTCCCCCCGGGCACCCTGTTGCCAGAGCAGCGCCGTAAGTCCGGCCCGGGCATCGGCGAACAGGGGGTAGCGGCGGATCAGGTCGCGCAGCTGCTTCTCCGCCGCTGTGGTGTCCCCCAGCTGGAAGGCGGCCAGGGCGGCGCTGGAGCGCGCCATGGCGAAGCCCGGCCTGGCGGCGGCCGCCGCATCGAAGCATTGGCGCGCCGCCGGCCAATCGTCCTGGGAGCCCTCCACATTGCCCAGGTTGTAGAGGGCGGAGGCCTCAAGGGGATCCCGCTCCAGGATCCAGCGGTAATCGGCGGCGGCCGCCGGCCACAGGCCCAGGGCCTCCTCGGCGGTGCCGCGGTTGAGGTGGGGGTCGGCGCTGCCGGGCTCCAGGCTGATGGCCCGGTCCTGGTCGGCGATGGCCGCCACCGGATCCCCCAGGGCCAGCTGCACGTTGCCCCGGTTGCTCCAGGCCGACGCATCCTGCGGAGCCAGCTCCACCACCTGATCCCACAGGGGCAGGGCGTCGCCGAAACGCCCCTCACGGCTGGCGGCCAGGGCCCGATCAAACAGCACCGGCAACGACGGCGCCCCAGGGCCGGCCGCGGCCCACACCGCTGGCGGCCAAGCCAGAAGTCCCGCCAGCAGCAGGGCCAGTACAGACACAACCACCGCCATCCGGGGCCTCACGCCGCCACCGCGGCCGGACCGTCGATGTGGGCGCGGCCGGCGGCCGTGACGATGCGTCCCCGGGGGGTGCGCTGCAGGAACCCCAGTTGCAGCAGATAGGGCTCCACCACCGCTTCGAGGGTGGCGGGATCCTCCCCCAGGCCCGCCGCCAGGGTGTCGAGCCCCACCGGGCCGCCCCCGTAGGCCTCGAGCATCAGCTGCAGCAGGCGGCGGTCGCTGGCATCCAGGCCGCGGCCATCCACCCGGTGC
>JBBQIH010000003.1:0-20281 GCA_038324725.1 Cyanobacteriota bacterium
ACCCGGACGACATCAGCAATCATGCTGCGCCCTGCCGGGGTCTGCAGGGGCCTTGGCTTAAGGGAGAGGGGGTCGGGGGTGTGAGCCCCGTCACTTCTGAGCTAGAGAGGCATCGCCGCCGGCAGCCACCCGTGACGCCCCAGGACCCCCTGCGCCCAGCCGCACCGCCGTCGCTGCTGCCGTCGCTGCTGCCGTCGCCGCTGTCCTCGCCGCTGTCGACGCTGCTGTCCGCCGGCTGGGGCAGGCAGGCCTTGTTGCTGGCCGGAGGGGTGCTGGGGGGCGAGTTCATCCTGCGGTCACTGCCCGGGGAAGGATGGGGCCTGATGGGGCTGGCGGGGATCGCGGCGGGCTGGTGGTGGTTCGGCCGGCGGCCCACCCGGCTGGCGACGCCGCGGCTGCCCAGCAGCTTCGAGGCCTGGCTGCGGCGCTGCGACGATCTCCTCCTGCAGTTCGAGCGGCTGGAAGGTGAGCCCGGGCAGGCCCAGGCGCGACGCCGCGAGGGCCTGACCGCCCTGCGCGAGGAAGGCACCCGATCCGGTCTGCATCTGGCCCTGGTGGGCTCCGTGGCCCCGGACGCCGCCTGGGCACCCCAGCTGCAGCGGGCCCTGCGCGGCCGTCTGGCCCTGAGCCTGCGCTGGGGAGAAGCCCTGCCGGCGGTGAGCCGGGAGCGCCGCTGGCCGGACGGCCTCGCCGCCGCTGACGTGGTGCTGTTCCACCTGGTGACCCCCCTGCGGGCCGCCGATCTGCGCTGGCTCGAGGCGATCCCGATGGGTCAGCCCGTCTGGCTGCTGGTACAACCGGAGGCTCCCTGCGACCCGCAGGCTCTGGCGGCCGAACTGGTGTCCCAGTGGCCCGCCGCCGCCACGGAGCGGTTGCTGAGCTGGGACGGCCGTCCCGACGCCCTGACGGCCAGCCTGCAGCCCCTGGCCCGCTGGCTCAGCAGCGAAGGTGCCGCCCTGCGCCGCGCCACACCGCTGAGGCGTAGCGAAGATCTCCACCGCCACTGGCAAGCGGAGCTGGAGCTCCTACGCCGGCAGCGACTCGTGCAGCTGCAGCAACGCACCCAATGGGCCGTGGCGGCGGGGGTGTTTGCCGCCACCCTTCCCACGATGGATCTGGTGGTGCTGGCGGCGGCCAACGGTCTGATGCTCCAGGAGATGGCCCGTCTCTGGGATTGCCCCTGGAGCATGGAGCAGCTCAAGGCCGCCGCCGTCGAACTGGCCAAGGCCTCGCTGCTGCTGGGGGTGGTGGAGTGGAGCAGCCAGGCCCTGGCGGCGGCCGTGCGCCTGCACGGCGCCACCTGGCTGGTGGGCGGGGCGCTCCAGGCCCTGAGCGCGGCCTATCTCACCCGGGTGGTCTGCCATGCCATGGCCGATGTGCTGGCCCTCTCGGCTGGCGTGGAGGCGCCGGACCTGGAGCGGATCAAGCGGGAGGCGCCGCTGCTGGTGGCGCGGGCGGCCGAGGCGGAGAAGCTCGACTGGCCTGGGTTTCTGCAGCAGGGACGCGGCTGGTTCGGCCAGCAGCTGGCTTCCCAGGGGACCGGCTCCGTGCCAGCCAGCTCCTAAAGACTATTCATGAAGTCTCTTCATCACTTTTCATTGCGCTCCGGCACGATTGGCTGAAGGATCATTGCGCTCCGGTCCGATCCAGCAAGGCGTTACTTAATGTGAATCGACCTCCCTTGTGGAGGTATCTCTCCTCTTACACCCGTCTTACTTCCATGACCACTGCCCTCCGCAGCGGCCGCTCCGGAAGCTGGGAAAGCTTCTGTGGCTGGGTCACCTCCACCAACAACCGCATCTACGTCGGTTGGTTCGGTGTGCTGATGATCCCCTGCCTGCTGGCTGCCGCCATCTGCTTCATCGTCGCCTTCATCGCGGCCCCCTCCGTCGACATCGACGGCATCCGCGAGCCCGTCGCCGGCTCCCTGATCCAAGGCAACAACATCATCTCCGGTGCCGTTGTTCCTTCCAGCAACGCCATCGGTCTGCACCTTTACCCCATCTGGGAAGCCGCCAGCCTCGATGAGTGGCTGTACAACGGTGGCCCCTACCAGCTGGTGGTCTTCCACTTTCTGATCGGCATCTCGGCCTACATGGGCCGCCAGTGGGAACTCTCCTACCGCCTCGGCATGCGCCCCTGGATCTGCGTCGCCTACTCCGCCCCCCTCTCGGCGGCCTTCGCGGTGTTCCTGATCTATCCCTTCGGCCAGGGGTCCTTCTCCGACGGCATGCCGCTCGGCATCAGCGGCACCTTCAACTACATGCTGGTGTTCCAGGCTGAACACAACATCCTGATGCACCCCTTCCACATGCTGGGTGTGGCGGGCGTGTTCGGTGGCTCCCTGTTCTCTGCCATGCACGGCTCGCTCGTCACCAGCTCCTTGGTGCGTGAAACCACCGAGAGCGAGTCGCAGAACTACGGCTACAAGTTCGGCCAGGAAGAGGAGACCTACAACATCGTGGCTGCCCACGGTTACTTCGGTCGCCTGATCTTCCAGTACGCCTCGTTCAACAACAGCCGCAGCCTGCACTTCTTCCTGGCGGCCTGGCCGGTGGTCGGCATCTGGTTCACCGCCCTGGGCGTGAGCACGATGGCCTTCAACCTGAACGGCTTCAACTTCAACCAGTCGATCCTGGATGGCCAGGGCCGGGTGATCAACACCTGGGCCGACATCCTCAACCGTGCCGGTCTGGGCATGGAAGTGATGCACGAGCGCAATGCGCACAACTTCCCGCTCGATCTGGCCGCGACCGAGTCGATTCCCGTCGCCCTGCGTGCCCCGGCGATCGGCTGATTCAGCGATCGGTCCGGCCTCCGTGGCCAGGCGATGCATCCCTTGGCCCCCTCTGCGGAGGGGGCTTTTCTATGGCTTGGGCCAGCCACCGATCGGGGGGAACAACCGCCAAAATGTTCATGCCAAGCTTTCTCACTTGCCCGCAGCCGGAATGCCTCTGCTCCGCACGGATGGCCAGAGCCATAGCGGCCATAGCCAACTCCTGATGGGGGCTTTCATGGGCACCGCACTGCTCGCGGCGCTGCTGGCCGGCGGCTGTGCCCCCAGGCGGGCGGAGAACGGAGCGGCCCCTGGAGCCAATCAGACGGGTGGGGCGCCGGACGGGCGGCCCCTGGTGCTCACCACCTTCACGATCCTGGCGGACATGGCCCGCCAGGTGGCCGGCGAGCGGGTGCGGGTGGAATCGATCACCAAGCTCGGCGCTGAGATCCACGGCTATGAGCCCACCCCCAGCGACCTGAAGCGGGCCTCGGGCGCCCAGATGGTGCTGGAGAACGGCTTCGGGCTGGAGCGCTGGGCCGAGCGCTTCTACGCCAGCCTCCGGGATGTCCCCCACGTGACGCTCACCGAGGGGATCACCCCCCTGCCGATCGCCGGCGACGCCTACCAGGGCAAGCCCAACCCCCACGCCTGGATGTCCCCCCGGCTGGGGAAGGTCTATGTGGAGAACATCCGCCGCGCCCTCACCCGGCTCGACCCCGCCGGCGATGGCACCTTCCGCCGTAACGCCGAGCGCTACAGCGCCCAGCTGGACGCCCTCGACAGTGAGCTTAAGATCTCCCTGGCTCGGATCCCCCCTCCCCAGCGGGTGCTCGCCACCTGTGAAGGGGCCTTCTCCTACCTCGCCCGCGACTATGGCCTCACCGAGGCCTACCTCTGGCCGGTGAACGCCGAATCCCAGGTCACCCCCCAGCGCATGGCCCGTCTGATCGCCCTGGTGAAGGAGCGGCGGGTGCCGGCGGTGTTCTGCGAGAGCACGGTCAGCGCCGAGCCCCAGAAGCAGGTGGCCAGGCAGTCGGGAGCCCGCTTCGGGGGGGTGTTTCATGTGGATTCCCTCTCCCTGCCGGACGGTCCGGCCCCCAACCTGCTGGAGCTGCAGCGTCATAACGTGAGGACCCTGCGAGCGGGTCTGGCGGGGAGCTGAACCGATGCCCTCGCGCCTACCTCACCTCTGCGGAAACGAGCGCATCTCGGTTCGTCATCTCTGCGTCGATTACCACGGGGTGGTGGCCGTCCACGACGCCTCCCTGCATCTCGATGCCGGCAGCATCTGCGCCCTGGTGGGGATGAACGGGTCCGGCAAGTCCACCCTGTTCAAGGCGCTGATGGGCTTCGTGCGCCCGACGTCCGGCAGCATCGCCATCAATGGTCTGCCCTTGCACCAGGCCCGCCGGGCCAGGGCGGTGGCCTATGTCCCCCAGACCGAGAGCGTCGACTGGAACTTTCCGGTCAACGTCCATGAGGTGGTGATGATGGGCCGTTACGGCGCCATGAATGTGCTGCGCATCCCGCGGCCGGTCGACCGGGAGGCGGTGAAGGAGGCGCTGGATCGGGTGGAGCTCTGGCCGTTGCGTGATCGCCAGATCGGTGCCCTCTCCGGCGGCCAGCGCAAACGGGCCTTCCTGGCGCGGGCCCTGGCCCAAGGGGCCTCGGTGATGCTGCTGGATGAGCCCTTCAACGGCGTCGACATCCGCACCGAGAAGTTGATGATCGAGCTGTTCGAGCAGTTCCGCCTGGAGGGGCGCACGCTGATGATCTCCACCCACGACCTCTCCCACGTCACCAGCTTCTGCGACCAGGTGGTGCTGATCAACAAGACCGTGCTCGCCTACGGCGAGACCGCCTCCGTGTTCACCAGCGAGAACCTGGCCCTGACCTTCGGTGGCCTGCGGCTGGAGGCGGAGCCGGCGGCAGCCATGGACTCCGATCCCCAGCAGGCGCCATGACCACCCTGCTCACCTGGCTGGTCGAACCGCTGCAGCAGGAGTTCATGGTGCGGGCCCTGCTGGTCAGCACCCTGGTCTCCTGTGTCTGCGGCCTGCTCTCCTGCTACATGACGCTCAAGGGCTGGGCCCTGATGGGCGATGCGGTGTCCCATGCGGTGATGCCCGGTGTGGTGATCGCCTACGCCCTGAATCTGCCCTTCGCGGTCGGGGCCTTTGTCTTCGGCGTCGGCTCGGTGGCCCTGATCGGCTTCATCAAGCAGATGACCCGGATCAAGGAGGACACCGTGATCGGGCTGGTGTTCACCGGTTTCTTCGCCCTCGGCCTGACGCTGATCTCCAAGGTGCGCAGCAGCATCGACCTGTCCCACATCCTGTTCGGCAACGTGCTGGGCATCAGCTCCTCCGACATCCTCCAGACGGTGCTGATCAGCCTGCTGGTGCTGACCGTGCTGCTGGTGATGCGCAAGGACCTGCTCCTGTTCTGCTTTGATCCCACCCACGCCCGCTCGATCGGCCTCCACACCGGCGTGCTGCATTACCTGCTGCTGTCGATGCTGTCGCTGGCGGCGGTGGCCGGCCTCCAGACAGTGGGGATCATCCTGGTGGTGGCGATGCTGGTCACCCCGGGGGCCACCGCCTACCTGCTGACCGATCGCTTCGACCGCATGGTGTGGCTCTCGATCCTGTCGGCGGTGATCTCCAGCGTGGTGGGGATCTACTGGAGCTACTGGATGGATGCCTCCACTGCTGGCTGCATCGTGCTGGTGCAGACGCTGCTGTTCCTGCTCTGCTTCCTGCTGGCGCCCCGCCACGGCCTGCTGGCCCAACGGCGCCGTTCCCCACGGGCCTCGCGCTTCCCGTCCGCGTGAGCGAGACAGCCGCCGCCGCTGCCACCGACGCGGCTACGCCCTCCCCTGCCGACCAACGCTGGCCCTGGTGGCCCCTGCTGCCCCTCTACCCCTATGGCCGCCGCCGCACCCTGGTGCGCGAGCTGATCGCCGAGCATCTGTGGAGCTTCGAGCAGCTGCAGGGGGTCTGGTACGTGGCGGTGCCGATCCGCATGCTGGTGCTGCGGGTGCGCGAAGGGCTGCTGCTCTATGCCCCGGTGGCCCCCACCGCCGAAGTGAGGGCCCAGCTGCACCAGCTGGAGGAGCGCCACGGGAGGGTGTGCACCATCGTGTTGCCCACGGCCTCGGGGTTGGAGCACAAGCTGCCCGTACCGGCCATGGCCCGGGCCTTTCCCGAGGCCCTGGTGTGGGTGTCGCCGAAGCAGTGGAGTTTTCCGCTGCCGCTGCCGCCCGCCTGGCTGGGGTTCCCCGCCGCCCGCACCCGGGTGCTGCTCAATGATGGCGTGCCCCACGGGGATCAGCTCGACTGGCTGCCGCTGGGGCCTCTGGATCTGGGGCTGGGCACCTTCCTGGAGATCGCCTGCTTCGATCGGGCCAGCGGCAGCCTGCTGCTCACCGATGCCCTGGTGGCGATTCCACCGGAGCCGCCGGCGGTGTTTGATCTCGATCCCACACCACTGCTGTTCCATGCCCGCGAGCGGGGCGATGAACCGTTGCTGGACGATCCTGAGCGGCGCCGCAAGGGCTGGTGGCGGATGGTGTTGTTCGCCACCTACCTGCGCCCCCGGCCCCTGGAGGTGCCGCCCCTGAGCGAGGTGCTGCGCCACTGTCTGGCACCGGGGTGCCGGGGCGCGAAAAGCCACTTCGGCTTCTACCCGTTCCGCTGGCTGCCCGGCTGGCAAGTGGATTTTGAGGCCCTGGTGCCTGGCGGCCGCAGCCGCCTGCAGGTGGCGGCGGTGCTGGAGCGGCTGGTGTTCCCCCGCCAGCGCGCTGCCCTGGTGGCCTGGATCCGCGAGCTGGCCGGCCTGAAGGATCTGCGCTGGGTGGTGCCGGCCCACCACGAGGCCCCCGTGGCCAGCTCAGCAGCGGAACTCTCTGCCCTGGCGGATCGCATCGAGACGGGGGAGTGGGCGCCTGATCAAGGATCCTGGGAAACTCTGGCCGGAATCGACCACGTCCTGGTGCGCCTGGGGTTGGTGCCTGGGGAGATCCCCCATCCCCACAAGCCCAAGCCCTAGAGCTGCAGCTCGCCGGGATCGTCGTCGAGGCCGGTCTCGAAACCACCGCTGCCGAGCATGGCCGATTCCAGTTCCATGCGCTGCTCCATCTGGCGCAGGAAGTAGCCGGTCATCATCGCCGAGGCCAGCAGGCCGGCGAGGTTGTCGCGGCTGGCCTGGATCTTCACCTCGAACTGCTCGCTGGGGAGCATGCCGAGCAGACCTTGAACGTTGTGGCGGATGATGTCCTGGATGTCGCCGGTGGCCGAGCGGGCCACCCTCTGCAGCACGTCAGGGGACTGTTCCTGCAGGTACTGAATCAGCGAATTGTCGCTGATCGCCTCGTTGTCGGCGGTCAGGAACTCCGGGTTGAACATTTCCCCTCCGGTGTGCGCTGCAACACGACGCGCACCCTAACGCAGTCCTTCATGGAACATCCCCTGCGTGGGGAGAGGAGAACCCAACCGGACCGAACCGGGCCAGGGGCCAGTAGCGCCAGATGGCCGTACCGATCAGATCGGCCTCCGGCAGGGGACCCCAGAGGTGGGAATCGAGGCTGGCATTGCGGTTGTCCCCCAGCACCAGCACCTCGCCGGCGGGCACCACGAAGGGCTCCAGGGCATAGGCCATCGGTTCGCGGGCCCAGTCGGGATCGGCGGGGGTGCCATTGCGCCAGAGCTGGCCGTCCCTGACTTCCACCTGATCGCCGGCCACCGCCACCACCCGCTTGATCAGGGCCGTGCGCGGGTCGTAGCCCGCCTCCTTCAGCCGGGCCGGCGGGTGGAACACCACGATGCTGCCCGTGCGCACACCGGAGCCGAAACGGGGCGTGAGCTTCTCGACCAGGATCCGGTCCTGCAGCTGCAGGGTGGGCAGCATCGAGCCCGACGGGATCCAGCGGGGCTCCACCACCGCCCAGCGCAGCAGCAGGGCCAGCAGCACCCAGAGCAGCAGGCGGGCGAATTGCTGGAGAAGCCCGCTGGCCCCAGGCTGGGGGCCGGAGGGGGGCTTGGCGATGGCTGGGCCGCTGGCCATGGCGAAGCCGTCGATGAGGATGATCCCCCCATCCTTAACAGTGGAGCGTCCCCCGTGGCCGGGCCCCCGTCATCGCTGGCCAATGTGGCGGCGGCCCTGGCGTTGCTGAAAGCGCTGCGCCGTGGCGGGCTGGCCCATGCGGTGCTCTGCCCGGGCAGTCGCTCGGCGCCCCTGGCGGTGGCCGCCGCCCTGCTGGAGCCCGGCGGCCTGCGCTTGCACACGGCCATCGATGAGCGCAGCGCCGCCTTCTTCGCCCTCGGCCTGGGCCGGGGCAGCGGCCAGCCCGCGGCGGTGATCACCACTTCCGGCACGGCGGTGGCCAATCTGCTGCCCGCCGCCGTGGAGGCCGATTTCGGCTGCCTGCCGCTGCTGCTGCTCACGGCTGACCGGCCGGCCCAGCTCAAGGGCTGCGGCGCCAACCAAAGCGTCAACCAGGAGGCCTTTCTGGCCTGCAGCTGCCGCTGGCTGGGTAGCGGCAGCTCCGAGGGGCTGGCGGCGATGGCCCCAGGGGCCCTGGAGGCCCTCGCCAGCGCCGCCCTTGCCGCCGCCCAAGGAGATGGGGCCGGGCGTGGCGCTGGCCCGGTCCACCTCAACCTGCCCTTCGCCGAACCGCTGCATGCCGGCGGCGGGGAGCTGACGCAACTGGCCGCCACGCTCTCCAGCCAGCCAGCGGGCGCCGTCACCCAGGCCCCGTTGGGCAACCCGCCGGCACCTCCCCGCTTCGCCAGCGGCGATGCTGCGACCCTGGACCCGGATTGCCCCGGCGTGGTGGTGGCCGGCCCCTGGCGCGGGGCCCCCGCCGCCTGGCCCGCCCACGTGGAGGCCCTGCGGTGCTGGCAGCGGCGCAGCGGCTGGCCCGTGCTGGCCGATGCCCTCTCGGGCCTGCGGGGCCTGCCGGGGCTCGACACCATCTACGCCTACGACCTGTTCCTGGCGGAGGGCTCCTCCAGCGCGGCTGAGATCGGAGGCCTGCAGGTGTTGCGGCTGGGGCCGATGCCGGCCAGCCGTCGCCTGCAGCGCTGGCTGGCGGCCCAGGACGGGCCCCAGCTGCTGGTGAGCGAAGGGGACGGGCGCCCCCTCGACCCGCTGCGGCGGGTGCGGGCCCAGTGGGGCGCCGGCCTGGCGGCCTGGCTGGCCGGCCAACCGCAGGACACCGGGGCAGGCGAGGCCGCCGGTGAATCGCTGGCGCTGACGGGCCGCTGGCGCCAGGCGGAGGCGGCGGTGCAGGCGCTGCTGGAGCAGGAGCTGGCCGAAGAGCAAGGGGAGCCGGCCCTGGCCCGCCGGCTGAGCCGCCTGCTGCCGTCGGGGCTGCCGGTGCTGCTCGCCAACAGCAGCCCCGTGCGCGACTGGGAAAGCTTCGCCGACCCGAGCGGCCCGTGGCGGCCGATGCATGGCTTCCGGGGGGCCTCGGGGATCGATGGCACCCTCTCGAGCGCCTGCGGTCTGACCGAAGCCCTGGGTGACCTGGTGCTGGTGAGCGGTGATCTGGCCCTGCTCCACGACGCCAATGGCTGGCTGTGGCGGAGCCAGTTGCGGGGGCGCCTCACCGTGGTGCTGATCGACAACGGTGGGGGCGGCATCTTCGAGCAGTTGCCGATCCGCACCGAGCCGGCGGCGGCGATGGATTTCGAGCGCCTGTTCGCCATGCCCCAAGCCGTGGATCCCCTGGCGCTGGCGGCGGTGCACGGGGTGCCAGGCCGGCGGGTTGAGGGCCTGGCAGCCCTGGAAGGCGACCTGTCCTGGGCCCGGCAGCAGCCGATGGCGCTGCTGGTGATCAGCACCGACCGGCGCCGGGATGCCGCCCTGCGGCAGCGGCTGCGCACAATGGCCGCAGCCCAGGTCACGCCCCCATGACCCCCGTTCTCCCGCCCCTGCCGAGCTGGACCAGCGCCGGCGACTACAGCGACATCCGCTTCGAGACCAGCGGCGACGGGATCGCCCGGATCAGCCTCAACCGGCCCGAGAAGCGCAACGCCTTCCGGCCGCTCACGGTCCAGGAGCTCTGCGATGCCTTCAACCGGGTGCGGGACGACCCCTCCATTGGTGTGGTGCTGTTCACCGGTGCGGGGCCGGCCGACGATGGCGTCTGGGCCTTCTGCTCCGGAGGCGACCAGAGCGTGCGCGGCGATGGCGGCTACCTCGACGCCTCGGGGCTGCCGCGGCTGAACGTGCTCGACCTGCAACGGATCATCCGCAGCCTGCCCAAGGTGGTGATCGCCCTGGTGGCCGGCTACGCCATCGGCGGCGGCCAGGTGCTGCACCTGCTCTGTGATCTGAGCCTGGCGGCCGAGAATGCCGTCTTCGGCCAGACCGGGCCCCGGGTGGGCAGCTTTGACGGCGGCTTCGGCGCCGGCTACCTGGCCCGGGTGGTGGGGCAGCGCAAGGCAAGGGAAATCTGGTTCCTGTGCCGGCGCTACGACGCCGATCAGGCCCTGGCCATGGGGCTGGTGAACGCCGTGGTGCCCCTGGAGGATCTGGAGCGCCAGGGGGTGGCCTGGGCCAGGGAGGTGCTGCAGCACAGCCCCACGGCCATCCGTTGCCTCAAGGCCGCCTTCAATGCCGAAACCGACGGCCTGGCCGGGATCCAGGAACTGGCGGGTCAGGCCACCCATCTCTTCTACCGGACCAGCGAAGGCCAGGAGGGACGCAATGCCTTCCTGGAGAAACGGGACCCGGACTTTTCCGAAGCGCCCTGGCTACCTTGAAGAGGATGTTTCGTGATTCAGCGGTTTTCACCGTGCCGCTTTCGCGCTTCTGTCACAGGCATCGAATCGCACTGTTAGCTTCGTTATTGGCCGGTCTGAGTGTGCAGGCACCGGGGCTGGCCCAGAGCCTGGAAGAAAGACCAGGGAACCTGCCGCTTTCCGGAGCAGGGGCTCCCGGTTTCGGAGCTTCGGTCACCACGGCTCCGACAACGCTGCCACAGCTCGCTCTGGTTCTTCAAAGACGCCAGCGCCTGCTGAAGGTGATGGAAGGGGAACGGGAAGTGCGCCGTTTTCGCGTCGGTGTGGGCATGCCCGGTTGGGAGACGCCGGTGGGGTCGTTCAGCGTGATCGAGAAGGCCGCCTACCCCATCTGGGAGCATCCGGCCAAGGGTGTGCACATCCCCCCAGGCCCCAGCAATCCCCTTGGTTCCCGCTGGATCGGTTTCCACCGCGACTGCAAGGGCCGGAGTGGTTTCAACGGCCAGGAGCACCTGGAGGTGAAGGGGTGCGTGACCTCCGGCTTCCACGGCACACCGAACCGCGCCAGTGTCGGCGGCGCCGTCTCCCATGGCTGCGTGCGGCTCTTTGACGAAGACGTCAAGGAGCTGTTCGAACTGGTTCAGCTGGGCACCCCGGTGACGGTCCTGCCCTGAGGCACGAAAGCTCACCGGTACAGCCCGTAGAGTTCCTGGCGCACCAGGGATCAAGAGCGGATGAGGGTTCTGTTTGCCGCTGCGGAGTGCGCTCCGATGATCAAGGTGGGGGGCATGGGAGATGTGGTGGGCTCCCTGCCACCGGCCCTGGCAGCCCTCGGCCACGACGTGCGCATCATCCTGCCGGGTTACGGCAAGTTGTGGAGTTGCCTGGAGATTCCCACGGAGCCGATGTGGCGCGGACACGCCATGGGCACCGATTTCGCCATCTACGAAACACGCCACCCCAGTTGCGGTCTGCCCATCTATCTGGTGGGTCATCCGGTGTTCGATCCGGAGCGCATCTACGGCGGTGAAGACGAAGACTGGCGCTTCACCTTCTTCGCCAACGCCACAGCTGAATTCGCCTGGAACGGTGGATGGAAGCCCCAGGTGCTGCATTGCCACGACTGGCACACGGGCATGATTCCGGTGTGGATGCACCAGGACCCTGAAATCAGCACGGTGTTCACCATCCACAACCTGCGTTATCAGGGTCCCTGGCGCTGGAAGCTGGATCGGATGACCTGGTGTCCCTGGTACATGCAGGGCGACCACACCATGGCGGCGGCCCTGCTCTATGCCGACCGGGTCAACGCCGTGTCGCCCACCTACGCGATGGAGATCCGCACGCCGGAATACGGCGAGCGCATCGACGGCCTGCTCAATTTCGTCAGCGGCAAGTTGCGCGGCATCCTCAACGGCATCGACACCGAAGCCTGGGATCCCGCCACCGACACCACCCTGCCGGAACCGTTCTCGGCCGACGATCTCTCCGGACGCAGCGCCAGCAAGCGACTGCTGCAGGAGCGCATGGGGCTGACCGTGAATCCCCGCAGCTACCTGATGGGCATGGTGAGCCGGCTGGTGGATCAGAAGGGCGTCGACCTGCTGCTGCAGGTGGCCGATCGGGTGCTGGCCTACAGCGACAGCCAGTTCGTGGTGCTGGGAACGGGCGAACGGGGCTACGAATCGGGTCTGTGGCAGATGGCGGCCCGCCACCCCGGCCGCTTCGCCGTGTTCCTCACCTACGACGACGCCCTGTCGCGGCTGATCTATGCCGGCAGCGATGCCTTTCTGATGCCGAGCCGTTTTGAGCCTTGCGGTATCAGCCAGATGCTGGCCATGCGCTACGGCTCGATCCCGGTGGTACGCCGTGTCGGCGGGCTGGTGGACACCGTGCCCCCCAACGATCCCAGCGCCGGCACCGGCACGGGCTACGGCTTCGATCGCTACGAGGCGATCGACTTCTACACCACGATCGTGCGCTCCTGGGAGGCCTACCGCAACGAGCCCAGCTGGCAGGAGTTGCAGCGGCGGGCCATGACCACCGACTTCAGCTGGAACCGCTCGGCCCTGGAGTACGACGCCATGTACCGCGAGGTCTGCGGCGTCAAGGAGCCCACGCCCGACGCCGCCCAGGTGGAGCGCTTCTCCCAGGGCCAAGGAGCCGACCCGAGCCTGTTGAACGACGAGCCCAGGCCGGACGTGGTCACCAAGGAACCCCCGCCGGCGGCGCGCCCCCGCAACCCCCTGGCCCTGCTGCGTCGCCGTAACGACTCCTGAGTCCGGCGCCCATGGCTGATCCGGTTCCGCCACCCTCCGATCTGCCGGCGCCCTACGCCAGTCCCTGGGGCGAGTTGGGCGGCGCCTTGCGGGCCGTGCTGGCTTCGCTGCGCCTGAAGCTGCGCGAACTGTGGCGGCGCAACCGGGAGGGGGACCTGTCGGTGCCGGGCTTCTGGCCGCAGGGGCTGGCCCCCCTGTTCTGGCCGTTGCTGCTGGCGGCCCTGCTGGCGCTGATCCTGGCGCTGGCAGGGAAAGCCTGGGGCCGGTTGTCCCATCGCGCTCCGTCCCCGCCGCCGCCGGCACGTTCCGCTGCTCCGCTGCTGGCCCCGGCGCCGGAGGAGGCCCCCGCCTCGGCGCCCGCACGCGTCGCCCCAGCGCCCGTGGCTGCGCGCGCGCCCATGCCGGAGCCGGAGCCACCACCACCGCCACCACCGCCCCTGGAGCTCGACCCCCTCCTGGCGCTGCTGGCCCAGGACGATCCAGAGCATCTGGTCGCCTCGGCCCATCCGGCACCCAGCGAAGGCCGGCTGGTGCTCACGATGGCGCCGAGCTACATCGCCCTCAACGAAGCGACCCGGCGGGGCTGGGCCGAGCGCTGGCAGCAGCGCGCCCTGGCCCTGGGCTACGAACGGCTGGAGCTGGTGGACGGCCAGCAGCGGCTGCTGGCGCGCGGGGCCCTGGTGGGATCCGGCATGATCCTGCTCGATCCCGGGACCTCAGGCTGATGTCGCTGCCGTTTGAGCCCCTGCGCCAGCTCTGGGGCGAGCCCCTGATGGCCCCAGGCACCACCGCACCGGAATCCTTCGCCGGCGTGAGCACCGACAGCCGCGGCGATCTGGCCGATGCCCTGTTCGTGCCCCTGGTGGGCGACAGCTTCGATGGGCACCACTTCGTGAGCGGCGCCCTCTCCGCTGGGGCGGCGGCCGCCCTGGTGCAGAGGGGCCGCCTGGATGGGGATGTTGTGGCGCAGCTCGTGGCCAGCGGCGGCGGGCCGATCTGGCTGGTGGAGGACACCCTGGCGGCCTACCAGCAGCTGGCCCTGCTGTGGCGGCGACGACTCGGGTTGCCGCTGGTGGCGGTGACCGGTTCGGCGGGAAAGACGACGACGCGGGAACTGATCAAGACCGCCCTGGCGTCCCTCGGGCCCGTGATAGCCAGCAGCGGCAACGAGAACAACGACGTCGGAGTGCCCCTCACCCTGCTGAAGGCGGAGGAGGGGACGGCAGTCCTGGTGGTGGAGATGGGGATGCGGGGCCTGGGGGAAATCGATCGGCTCAGCCGCTGCGCCGAGCCGGATGTTGCGGTGATCACCAACATCGGCACCGCCCACATCGGCCGGCTGGGCAGCCGCGAGGCGATCGGCCAGGCCAAGTGCGAGATCACCGCCGGTCTGAGGCCAGATGGGGTTCTGGTGATTCCGGCCGGGGATCCGCTGCTGGAGCACGCCCTGGCGAGGGTCTGGGGGGGACGGGTGCTGCGGGTCGCCCTGGAGGACGAGCTGGCGGGGTTTCCGGCAGGAACGCCGGCGCCGGACCTGGTGGGGCAGCTGGAGGACGCTCGCCTCGATCTTGTGGGTGGGCCGAGCCTGCGGCTGCCCCTGGAGGGGCGCCACAACGCCCGCAACCTGCTGCTGGCGGTGGCGGTGGCCCAGGAGCTGGGCGTGCCGGCAACGGCCCTTGAGCATCTGGCGGTGGAACTCCCCGGCGGCCGCGCCCGACGCTGGCGGCTGGGCGGGGTGGAACTGCTCGATGAGACCTACAACGCCTCGCCGGAGGCGGTGCTGGCGGCCCTGGAGCTCCTGGCCGCCACCGGAACTGCGAAGGGGGGCCGTCGCTACGCGGTGCTGGGCACGATGCTCGAGCTGGGGGAGCGCAGCCTTGAGCTGCATGCTCAGGTGGCAGCACGGGCCTTGGCGCTGGGCCTCGACGGGCTGCTGATCGTGGTCGCCGGCGCCGAAGCGCAGGCGATGGAGGACGCCGCCGCCGGGCTGCCCAGGCTGCAGCGGGTAGCCTCACCCGAAGCGGCCGCTGCCGTGCTGCTGGAATGGCTGGAGCCCGGGGATCGGGTGCTGCTCAAGGCCAGCCGCGGGGTGGCGATGGAGCGGGTGATTCCTCGGCTGGAAGCCAGCCTCGGACCAGCCACTTGAAGCGCGGGCTCTGTCCCACCAGGATGGGGCGATCAGCGTCAGCGCTCCGATGGTGAAACCCGTCTTCGTGACCACCACCTTCACGATCGAGGGCTACGAGATCACCGCCTACCGCGGCCTGGTGCGCGGCATCGTCGTGCGTTCCCCCACCCTGGTGCAGGGCTTCTTAGGAGGGCTCAAGCAGATCGTGGGCGGCAGGATCGGCGCTTACACCGAGATGTGCGAGCAGGCCAGGGAGCAGGCCTACGAGCAGATGATCCAGCACGCCAGAACCCTGGGGGCCAACGCCATCGTGGGGACCCGCTACGACGGTTCCGAGGTGCAAGGCGGAACGGCAGCCGCCACCGAAGTCCTCTGCTACGGCACCGCCGTGGTGGTGGAACCCCGACCCAGCAGCGGCAGCAGCGCTTAGAGGAGCAGCCGGACCCTCTCAGCCCTCGCCCTCCAGACGCCACTGCAGCACCTGGCCGGCATGGAAGGGCACCAGATCGGTGGCACTGCCGTCGGCGGCGTTTCTATGCAGGCGTGGTGGCACCGTGTGGGCCTGCCGCACCAGGGTGATCGTCCCCTCGTTGAGGGGCAATCCGTAGAAGGCGGGCCCGTGCTGGCTGGCGAAGGCCTCCAGGCGATCCAGGGCTCCCTCCTGCTCGAACACCGCCGCGTAGCTCTCCAGGGCGTAGGGAGCGTTGTAGATGCCGGCGCAGCCGCAGGCACTTTCCTTGGCCGAGCGGGGATGGGGAGCCGAATCGGTGCCCAGGAAGAAGCTGGGCTCCCCCGAGGTGGCTGCCTGGCGCAGGGCCAGCCGGTGCCGTTCCCGCTTGGCCACCGGCAGGCAGTAGAAGTCCGGCCGCAGCCCGCCTTGGAACATCGCGTTGCGGTTGATGTGCAGGTGATGGGGGGTGATGGTGGCGGCCAGGTTGGCGCCTGCCTGGCGCACGAAGGCGACGGACTCGGCCGTGGTGATGTGCTCCAGAACCACCTTCAAGCCAGGGTGCCTCTGCAGCAGCGGCGCCAGGTGGCGGTCGATGAACACCGCTTCGCGGTCGAAGATGTCGATCTCCGCGTCGGTCACCTCGCCGTGGATCAGCAGGGGCATGCCGATCCGCTCCAACGTGGCCAGCACCGCCGCGATCCGCGTCAGGTCGGTGACGCCGGCGGCGGCGTTGGTGGTGGCATGGGCCGGGTAGAGCTTGCAGGCGGTGAAGACCCCCTCGCCATGGCCACGCTCGATCTCCGCCGGGTCGATCGTGTCGGTGAGGTAGGCCGTGAGCAGGGGGGTGAACTCACTGCCGTCCGGCAGGGCGGCCCGGATCCGGGCGCCATAGGCCACGGCGGCCGTCACCGTGGTGATCGGCGGGCTGAGATTCGGCATCACGATCGCCCGGGCGAACGAGCGAGCCGTGGCCGGGGCCACCATCTGCAGCAGGGCGCCGTCCCGCAGATGCACATGCCAGTCGTCGGGGCGCCGCAGGCGCAGGCGCTGGGGGGGCGCGATCGGATCGACGCCAGACGTGCCCATCAGCCGAAAAGAGTCCACTGGCTTTTCACTGGGACCACGTGGCTGCGCAACCCTTCAACCCTAGGCATCACCCCACGGCCGGCCACGCTCAGCGCTGCGGGCGTCCCAGCAGGAACACGACCGCCATCGCCAGATAGCCCAGGGCCCAGGGGGTGCCGCTGCCCCAACCCGGGTCGAGAACCGTGTCGGCCAGGGTGAAGCTCCAGGCGTGGATCAAGCCCAGCCAGGAGGCGGCCGCCGCCACCAGGGCGCAGAGGGCGGCGGCGCGATAGCGCTGCTCGATCACGTACACCAGCATCGCCGCCAGCAGCATCGCCGCCAGGATCTGGCCCTGCTCAAGGGCGAAGGCACCGGCGGCCCAGACGTCCGCCTGCTGCAGCGGCAGCAGCAGCTGGGGGCCGAAGGGATGGGCCGGGGTGCCGCTGCCCCCGGCCCGCAGCCCCGCCTTCAGCATCAGGGAGCCCCAGCCGGCCAGGCCCGGCAACAGCCCCAGGGCGACGGCGGGGGCATGGGCCGGAGGCGTGGCCTGGAAGGCCTGGGCCGCCATCACCAGGGCGATGTAAAGCACGATCGCCATGCCGGCCTCGATCGGCACCAGCTGGCCCACCACGCCGAAGAGCCCCAGCAGGCAGCCCAGGCCCATCACCAGGCCGTTGAGCCAGGAGTAGCCGATGCGGGCGCCCATGCCCTTCCAGCCAGGGTGGCCGATGTAGATGGTGGTGGGGAAGCAGGACCCGAGCACGGCCGCGGCCACCGTGCCGATGCCGTTGATCAGCAGGGAGCTTTTCACCGGGTAGGCATCGCCGGCCGCCTCGGCGCTCTCCAGGTTCTGCAGCGACCCCAGCAGATTGAACAGCCCCATCGGCAGCGTCACCCCCAGCCAGGGCAGCAGCTCATCGCGGCCAGCCCAGAGGGCGCCGAGGCGGGGCACAGGCAGGTGCAGCCCCACCTGGGCGAGGTTGGTTTGCCAGGTGGGGCCGTCCAGCCGCAGCAACCCCGTGGCTGCGGCCAGGGCGATGCCCACCAGCACCGCCAGCACACCCCCCGGCAGGGGCAGCCGCGCCTGGCCGAAGTAAGCCAGCAGGATCACCGCCAGCACGGCCAGTCCCACCACCGGGACGGCGTAGGTGCGCAGCAGGAAACCAAGCCCGATGTAACCCAGCGCGATGCCGGCCAGGGTGGAGAGCAGGGCCGCCCGGGGCAGCCATTGTCGCAGGGGGGCCACCAGGAAGGCTCCCCCCGCCTCAATCAGCCCCGACCCCAGGCAGGCCAGCAGCCCGGCGCGCCACGAGAGCAGGGAAGCCGCCTGCGGATCGAGGCCCTGGCCGGTGGCCGCCAGCTTCACCGGCAGCATCACCAGGAACACATAGGCGAACAGGCTGACCGTGTTGATGCCGTAGGGCAGGGCGGTGCGGTCGCCTCTGCCCTCGCGCCGCCCCAGCCGGTGGGCCTGCACGGCGTAGGCCACGTTGCCCACCACCAGGCTGACGCCGGTGGCCGGCAGGATTGTGGTGAAGATCAGCTGATCCGGATAGCCCAGCACACCGCGACAGAGCGCCACAATCAGCAGGATCTGGATCAGGTTGTCGAGGCCCAGGCCCAGGAAGCCGTCCAGGTCGCCGCGAACCCACCAACTGGGAGCGCTTAAGGAGGAAGACTCTTCGAGCATCGATCAGGACGATTGGGGACTGTGAAAAAAAGCTGGGTTGAAACGGATGACTCGGAGACCTCCAGGGTCAGCAATCATTCAAATTGAAACGGTGGACGAAGTCAGGTCTTACGGTCCTGGAAAAGACCGTAGAGAACTGTTCAACAGAAATACCCTGAAGAATTGGGGTGAGTTTTCGAAACAGGTAAGAGGAATCAATTGTAAGCTTAGGGTAGCGAATCAGCGTAATTGGAACATCGGAAGAAGCCAGACTTAGCATGAGCTTGTACAGTTGTTCGCTCAGGACTTGCTCCAGGTCGCCTGGTTGCAAGGACGAGGTTTTGATCATGCCTCCCGCGTAAAGCTTTGCCCGCTTGGCACGGCTCAAGCGGCTTCTAACCCTCGCTAGCAAAGGCAACTGTTTCTCGTTTGAACGCACGACTGTTCTGCGGCTTTCAGCTGCAGCGCTTAAATCACGAATGGGCACAAAGATATGATCCAGGCCGATGTCATCTCTCTCCAGGACTTCCTCTGCAAAATCACAGAAGCCTGGGGCCTTGACGATGTATGGTGCGTTGTTGTCGAAGATGCTCTTCTCCAGACCAGCTCTTGCAATGGGATCCCAGGCTGGGTAGGTGAAATTCTTGTCAAGCACATCTCGTTGACGCGAAGGCTGTTCCCTGGAGGCTTTGTTCTCCATGCTGGAGATGCTGAGTTGCTCCGTCTTCCATCCGGTATCTAGTTGTAGATGAGTGAGAAGTTCGACAAGAAAGGAAGTGCCGCTTCTTCCTGTACCAGTGATGATGACATGACGACGCATAGCCTGTATTAGTCCAGTGGATCAGAAAAAATAACATGCGCCGTTGGCTAACCCGGTCCTCCCGGAGTTCCGAATCGGCTCCGTAGATGCTCTGAATTCCTGTGACCACATCATGCCCGATCTCGGTCAACTCCCTTCCTCCATAGGCTGCTTTGCCTTGGCCTGAAGTGGCCACCAATGATGACCTTCATGGGGAGGATCCCTCAGCAGCTGGAGAGTCCGTTCCCCATCCCTCGGCCCGTGCCTCGGGTCGTCCACTGGCCAATCCGTGTGGCATCCGGTCCGGAAACAGCACCCCATCAAGGTGGTCGCATTCGTGCTGCACCACTCGGGCATGGAATCCCTGGACTTCCCTCTCGAAAGGTTGACCCTGGGGATCGAAAGCCCGATAGCGGAGGTGGCGCCAGCGGGGAACCAGGGCGCGCCACCCCGGCACGCTCAGGCAACCCTCCCAGCGGTCCTCGTCCCGGGCGTTGCCGAGGGGAGTGAGCTCGGGATTGATCAGCACCGTCTCCGGGATGGGGGGCGCCTCCGGGTAACGGGGGTTGTGGGTGATGCCGAAGATCACCACCCGCAGGGGCACACCGATCTGGGGGGCCGCCAGGCCGGCGCCGTGGGTGGCGGCCATGGTGTCGCGCAGGTCTTGGAGCAGGGCCGGCAGGGCGGGGTCGTCGAAGCGCTGCACCGGCGCACTCACCTGCCGCAGGCGGGGATCTCCGATCGTCAGCACGTCGCGGACAGCCATGGGCGGCTCTGGATCGGTCCCACTGTGCCGCCTTCGCGGCGCCACGTCCGTACCATCCGCAGATGATGCTGCGCCCGGCGACGCCATGGCCGTGAGCTCCCTGCGGGTGGCCGTGCTCTGCTGCGACGGCCTCTACCAGCGCCACCTGGTGCGGCGGGTGTCCGAGGAGTTCGCCCTGGTGGGGGTTGTGCTGCAGGTGTCGGCACCCGACAGCCGCGGCAGGCTGGCGCGGCTGGCGAAGTACCGACGGCCGCTGCGGCTGCTGCGTCAGCTGATCGCCCGGGTGCTGCTGCGGCCCCACGACCGCCGCGGTACGGCCCTGCAGCGGCAGCTGTTCCACCACAACGGCGCCCCGCCCGAGCTGCCGGAGGGGGTACCGGTGCTGGTCACCGCCGCCATCAACGAGGAGCGCACCGCCGACTTCCTGCGCCAGGTCGCCGCCGACGTCGTGCTGGTGAACGGTACCCAGCTGCTGCGAGCGCCGGTGCTGGATCTGATCCCGTCGATCCGCCACGGCCTCATCAATCTGCACACCGGGCTATCGCCCTATTCGCGGGGGGCCAACTGCAACCTCTACATGCTCATGGAGGGGCATCC
>JBBQIH010000004.1:0-20268 GCA_038324725.1 Cyanobacteriota bacterium
GCAAGGTTTCCAAGCGTTGCTTGACGGCCAAGGGCTCCAGGTGCCGCAGCAGTTCGGTGCTGCGCAGCTGCACACGCTCCGAACCAGCCTGGTGTTCCTGATCACCGGAACGCTGGTGGTGCAGGGCCATGGCCGTACTCATGGCCAGATTGCGGGCGGTGAGATCCACCACCCCTGCCCCGGCCTGGCGCAGGGCGGCCACCAGGGCTTCCGGCAGCCGGTCGAGCAACGGGGCCTCGCCGGTGAGGCTCACCACAAAGAAGCCGCGGGCGCCATCCCGGCTCGCCACCAGTTCCCCGACCCGATCGGCCAGCACCTCATCACTGAGCTCCCCGCCCTCCCAGAGGCCGATCCAGTGAGCGGCGATCTCCATGGCCTGGGGAAAACTTGGCGCCAGGGGGGAGCCGGTCTGTCCGGTCTCGTTGACGGGGGCGGCATCGGTCATGGAGAAAGGCGGGCGTTGCGGCGCTTGGACTGGCAGTGTTGAGGCTATGGACCCGAGCACCCCGACCGCCAGCCCCGGCGACGCCCAGCCCGACGACGGCAGCACGGAAGGAGCTCCCTTCCGCTCCGGCTTCGTGGCCCTGATCGGACGGCCCAATGTGGGCAAGTCCACCCTGCTGAATCAGCTGGTGGGCCAGAAGGTGGCGATCACCTCCCCCGTGGCCCAGACCACCCGCAACCGGTTGCGCGCCATCCTCACCACCCCCGCGGCCCAGCTGATCCTTCTGGACACCCCGGGCATCCACAAACCCCATCATCTGCTGGGGGAGCGCCTGGTGCAGAGCGCCCGGGGAGCCATCGGCGAGGTGGATGTGGTGCTGCTGCTGGTGGATGCCAGTCAGCCGGCCGGGCGCGGGGACGGCTTCATCGTCGACCTGCTGCGCCACTGCAGGATTCCGGTGCATGTGGCCCTCAACAAGAGTGACCGGGTGGGCGCCGATGCAGAGGATCTGGCCGCCACCTACCGGGAGATGCTCGCGGCGACGGACGATCGCGCGGTGGCCTGGCCCCTGCACCCCTGCAGCGCCCTCAACGGCGACGGCTGCCAGGAGTTGGTGGAGGCGCTGGCCGCCGATCTGCCCCCGGGGCCGCTGCTCTACCCGGCCGATACGGTCAGTGACCAGCCGGAGCAGTTGTTGCTGGCGGAGCTGATCCGTGAACAGGTGCTGACCCTCACCCGGGAGGAGGTGCCCCACTCGGTGGCGGTGCAGATTGAGCGGATCGTGGAGGAGGAGGGCAAGGTCAAAGGCAAAGAGCGCACCGCCGTGCTGGCCACCGTGCTGGTGGAGCGCAGCAGCCAGAAGGGAATCCTGATCGGCAAGGGCGGTCAGATGCTCAAGGCCATCGGCCAGGGGGCACGGCTGCAGATGCAGAAGGTGTTTGACGGCCCTGTGTACCTGGAACTGTTCGTCAAGGTGGTGCCCAACTGGCGCAGCCATCCTGGCCGGCTGGCGGAGCTGGGCTACCGCGGCGACTGAGGGCGCCGGCGAACGGACCGTGCTGGCTGGGGGTTTGCGAAGATCCCAACCGGGTCCACCGGCCCCGATCTCCCGCCGCCCCCACCGTGACCAGCGCGACTGAGCCTCCCATCCCAGCGACGATCGGCCCCTTCCCGCCCGAGACGATCGCGGCCTTTCTGGCCTTCTGCGCCGGGGACTGGCTTTCTCTGCGCAGTCGCTTCAGCCTGGAGGAGGCCGCAGGCGAGGCCCGACAGGCCGAGGAGGAGGAGGTCAGCTGGCACAGTTCCGAGCGCGGTGAACTGCAGGTGGCCTACCTGGCGCCGGAGGAGAGCGACGCGCCGGGGGGGCTGGAGATCACCCCGCCCAGCGGTGGCCGCCACCGGCTGCTGTTTCACCCCGACGGTGGCTTCGAGGGCCAGGCTCCTGACGGGGCCGCCAGCACGGGTCGTTGGCAGCTCTGGCCGGATGGCAGCCTGGAGCTGACCAGTGCGCGGGCCGGGATCTCGGTGCGGGAAAGGATCTGGTTCACCAAGGCGAATCTGCGTCTGCGCAGCAGCGTGGAACACCACCCCGACGGCCGCCCGGGCCGAGCCAGCTTCAGCTCCGAGATCCGGCGGCTCAGCCGACCTGCCGGCTGAGCCCACCATGCGCTTCGACGTGGTGAGCCTGGTGCCGGACGCCTGCACACCCCTGCTGGGGCTGGGGGTGATCGGCCGTGCCTTCGCGGCCGGCATCGCCGAGGTCCACGCCCACAACCCCCGCGACCACGCCACGGATCGCTACCGCAAGGTGGACGATGTTCCCTATGGCGGCGGCGCCGGCATGGTGCTCAAGCCCGAGCCTGTCTACGCCGCCTTCGAGGCGATTCCGGTGCTGCCCCGGCGCCGGGTGCTGCTGATGAGCCCCCAGGGCCAGCCGCTGCACCAGCGTGACCTGCGCCGCTGGGCGAGCGACTACGACCAACTGGTGCTGCTCTGTGGTCACTACGAGGGCTTCGATGAACGCATTCGCCCCCTGGCGGACGAGGAGGTGTCCCTGGGAGACTTCGTGCTCACCGGCGGTGAACTTCCCGCCCTGGTGGTGATCAGCGGCGTGGTGCGGCTGCTGCCGGGCACCGTGGGTTCGCCGGACTGCCTCGAAGCGGAAAGCCACAGCGGCCTGCTGCTCGAGCACCCCCACTACACCCGGCCGGCGGAGTTCCGAGGCATGGCGGTGCCGGAGGTGTTGCGCAGCGGTGACCATGGCGCCATCGCCCGCTGGCGCCAGGAGCAGCAGGTGGCACGCACCCGCGAGCGGCGCGCCGACCTGCTGGCCCTGTGGCAGGCGGAGCAGGCCCCCTGAAGCCCAGCGTCGCCCAGAACCGGCGACACTGGAGCCGCCCCCATCGCCCCCCATGCAGCTGCGCATCGGCAACGGCTACGACATTCACCGGCTCGTGCCTGGCCGGGCCCTGATTCTGGGCGGCGTGCGCCTGGAGCACCCCGAAGGCCTGGGGCTGGACGGCCACAGCGACGCCGATGTGCTCGTGCACGCCCTGATGGATGCCCTGCTGGGGGCCCTCAGCCTGGGGGACATCGGCACCCACTTCCCTCCGGAGGACGAGCGCTGGCGCAGGGCCGACAGCCTGGTGCTGCTCGAGAAGGTGATGGAGCTGGTGACGGAACGGGGCTGGCAGGTGCTCAATGTCGACACGGTGGTGGTGGCAGAGCGCCCCCGCCTCAAGCCCCACATCGCCGCCATGCGCGAGTCCATCGCAGGCCGCCTGGGCCTGGCTCCCGAGCAGGTAGGCGTCAAGGCGACCACCAACGAGGGCCTCGGGCCCACCGGACGGGAGGAGGGAATCGCCTGCCATGCCGTGGCCTTGCTGCACCAGCCATGACCCGTGCCCCCCTAAGCCGTCTGGCTAACTTGCTGAGCAGTGTCTGCCTGGTGGTTCTTGTGCTGGCCGGCCTTCCTGGAAATGCCGACGCCCTCAGCCCACAACTCGCCGGCAAAGGCGGGAGCGAAGCTCCCGTAGCGGTGGTGGAACAGCTCAGATTGAAGGTGCCGGCCGGCACCCAGAGGGCTTGGCTGCAAGCGGAGCAGGAGAGCTGGGGGCCCTGGCTGCGGCGCCAGGACGGCTTCCTCGGCAGGGAACTGCTCTGGGACGCCGAACGGGAGGAGGGCATCCTGCTGATCCGCTGGCGCAGCCGCCGCCAGTGGCTGGCCATTCCCAAAAGCGACATCGACGTGGTGCAGGGCCAGTTCGAGGCCGCGGCGCGCCGGGTCCTGGCCCAGGCGGGCCCGACCGCCGCCAACCCCTTTCCCCTGGTCTACGCCGGCGAACTGGAATGGGTGGGCCTGACCCCTGCCGCGGCGGCCGAGGAGCTGCGGTGAGCGAGGACGTCCGGCTCGACCTGGGCCGCCGCCAACGGCTTGGCATGGTGGAAGCGGTGTGGGGCGAGCACAAGAGTGCCGACCAGATCACCGCCGTGATGCTGGGGCTGCACCAGGCCGGTGAACTGGCCCTGGTCACGCGGGTCTCGGTGGAGAAGGCCGCGGTGGTGGAGCGGCAGCTGGCGGACCAGCTCGGCAGCGATGGGGCCGTCCCGCTGCCGAAGCACCATCCCCTGGCCCGCTGCCTCACCTGGCCTGCACCGCCGCCAGCCGATCCGGCCTTCGGGCGGGTGGCGGTGCTCAGCGGCGGCAGCAGCGATCTGGCCGTAGCCTCGGAGGCCCAGATCGCCCTGGCCTGCCATGGGGTGGCCAGCGACCTCGTGCTTGATGTGGGTGTGGCTGGGCTGCATCGTCTGCTGGCGGAGCTGGAGGGGCTGCGCCGGGCCAAGGTGCTGATCGCCTGCGCCGGGATGGAGGGAGCCCTTCCCACCGTGCTGGCAGGGCTCCTGCCCCAACCGGTGATCGGGGTGCCGGTGGCGGTCGGCTACGGGGTGAGTGCCGGGGGCCAGGCGGCCCTGATGGGCATGCTGGCCAGCTGCGCCCCCGGGCTCACCGTTGTGAACATCGATAACGGCTATGGCGCCGCCATGGCAACCCTGCGGATCCTGCAGCTGGCCTGTGGGGCGCGGTCAGCCGCCTGGGAGAAGGGGCCCTGAGGGGGGTCCTTCAAGCTCCAGCATCGTCTGCAACCAGAGAGTGAGAGAGCGGGGCAGGCGACCCTGCTCGTAGCGCTCAATCGCCTCGATCAGAACCGGTGTGTTGATCCAGCTGATCCGATGGGGACTCATCGGTGCCTGCGGCTTATCAGGCGCAGTGTGAGGTACTGGATCCGGCCTGACAAGGAGGGTTGCTCAGAGATGTTGCAGGTCGGGATAGGCGGTGATCACCTGTTCGGTGCTGAGCACTTCTCCAGCCCCTTCCGGCTGCCAGATCACCTCCAGGGCAATCAGGTCATCCGCACCGAGCGCCCCGAGTTTCTGGAGCGAATCGCGCAGATCTTCGGCGGAGCGGGCCCCTTTGATGGGCAGTCGCTGGCGGCTCGCCACCAACAGGGTGACCACAATGAAATCGCTGGCGGTGTCACTGGCCCCGGGGGCCACGGGCGCCGGCTCGCTGAAACGGCGCCCCGCCACATTGGCGGTGAGTTCTCGCTCCAGCTTGCTGCGCTCCTGCATGGAGAGCCGATTGAAGGTGGACTCGGCACTGGCGAAGGGCACCTGGCCCACGTCGCCATTCGCATACACCCAGAGATCGGGGTGGCGCAGCAGGCAGAGGCTGGTTTCCTGCAGAACCCGCTGAAGGCCAGAGCTGCTGGAGGTATCGGACGATCCGGCCAGGCGGCGCAAATCGTCCTGAAGGTCGCGGGCGGACGCCAGCAGACCCACCTGGATCTGGGCGATGGCCACAGGGCCGTCGGGGCGGGGGTTGTAGGCCAGACCAGACCCGGAGCCGCCCAGGGCCGGCCCGCCGCCACCCCCGCCGCGAACGGCGTTGACCACCACACCCGCCACCGCCATCAGGATCAGGAAACCGAACAGCCCGCCGCCACCGAAGCCGAAGATCGGCACGATGAAGGGGAAACCCATGCCGCCACCCCGGTAGCCACCGCCACCGAAACTGCCCCGGTAGCCGCCACCGCCGCCGTAGTTACGGGGCATCGAGGGGGCAGATCGGAAGCTGCCGCCGCCGATCCGACCGCCGCTGGCCGCCTGGGCCGGCTGGGGGGCCGTCATCACCAGGCCCGCCACCAGAAAGGGGACGACCATCAGACCGGCCAGGCGCCGGAACAAGCGGGAACCCATCTGCAATGACCTTTTGATATCGGGAATCTAGGAACCTCCCCCAACGATGGTGACCACCTCCAGCACATCGGATTCCCCCACAGACTGGGTGGCCCAGCGATCCCTGGGCAGGATCTCGCCGTTGAACTCGACCACCACCAGACGCGGCTGGTAGCCAAGGGACACCAGCACAGCCTCCAGGCAGAGGCCCTCCGGGCAGGGTCGCGTTTCGCCGTTGACCCGCAGCAGCAGGGCCACCGGCTCCTTCGCGGCTGCCGGTTCCGTCATGCCAGCGCCTCCAGCCCCGCCAGCAGGGCGGTAGCGGCGGCCCCGGGATCCCCTGCCTGGGTGATCGCCCGCACGACGGCCACACGCTCCGCCCCGGCCTGGCGCACGGCAGCCAGGTTGGCCCGATCGATGCCACCGATGGCATAAAAGGGCAGGGGGCACTCCGCCGCCGCCTGGCTCACGTAGGCCAGCCCCACCGGCTCGCGGCCAGGCTTGGTGGGCGTGGCGTTGATGGGCCCCACCCCGACGTAGTCGCAACCATCGGCGACGGCCTGGCGAAGGTCTTCGAGGCGGTGGGTGCTACGGCCAATCAGCCGGTCGGGCCCCAGCAGGCGACGGGCCACGGCCGGCGGCAGGTCGCCCTGACCGAGGTGCACGCCTTCGGCCCCTACCGCCAAGGCGAGGTCGATGCGGTCATTGACCAGAAACAGGGCTCCATGGCGATGGCAGAGCTGGCGCAGGGCGCTCGCCTGGGCAAAACGGCTCCGGTCATCGAGGGCGGCTCCTGCCGGGGTGGGGCCGTCCCCAGGTTTGGCGCGGTACTGCACCAGCCGCACCCCCGCCGCCAGGGCAGCGGCCACCACCGGCTCCAGCCCCTCCACCGGACTGGTGACCAGGTACAGATGGCAGCGGCGCAGCAGGGCCCGGCGCTCGTCGCCACCGCGGCCGGCCTGGAGCAGATCCACCTCCAGGTCGTAGAGGGCGTAGCGGATCGCCGCCGCCTCTGCCGCCAGCCGGGGATCCTCAAGCCGACCGAACTCCTCCAGTACCCGCAGGGCCTCCTGCACCCGGCCCGCATTGGCGGCCAGCACGCTGGCGCCGTCCTGCCGGTCGGCCTGGGCCGGATGGGCCATGCCGGCGGCGGGATCGGTGGCGGTGTGCCGCGCCAACTTGTAGCGGGTCTGGTGGAGGCGCCCCAGACGCTGGCGCAGGTCCTTGCTGCGGGCCACCAGGTCGGGACGGTCCAGGGCGAAGCGCGCCCAGTCTTCCAGCACCCGCAGCCCTTCCCGGGCCCGATCGAGGTTGGCATCCAGCAACCGTTCGATGGCGGCGCGCTCGCTGCCGTTGGTCGGCATCGGAACTGGGGGCTGCGGCGTCACCGGACCGGCACAGGCGAAGCTCCCAGGGTATGGGAGGGGTCCTTCAGCTGGGAGGCGGGGCCAATGAGAGGCCGCCATGGCTGAGGCAATCCTCCAGAGCCCGGTCGGCGTCCAGGCGGATCTGCCGGCTGAGGGCCTCAAGGCTCTCAAACGCCTGCTGCCGTCGCAGCAAGCTCAGAGGCTGGACGGTCAGCCGGGAGCCGGCCAGGTCGAGAGTTCGCCCCAGCAGGTGCACCTCCACCGCCGACGGCGCCAGGGGGTCCACCGTGGGCTGGGGGCCAAGGTTCATCACCGCCGCCATCGCCCCGTCCTCACCGTCCCGCCAGGCCAGGGCCGCATAGACCCCTTCCAGAGGCAGGAACTTGCGCCCGTCCACCGCCAGGTTGGCGGTGGGCCAGCCCAGCTGGCGGCCCAGGCCGCGGCCCCGCACCACCGGCCCGTTGAAGCGGTAAGGGCGCTCCAGCAGACGCCCGGCCTCGTCGATGTCGCCGGCCGCCAGGGCGCGCCGTATGCGGCTGCTGCTCACCCGCTCGGCCCCATCCCAGAGCATTGGCAGCACCCGCACATCCATGCCGAGGGTGGCGCCGATGCGGGCCAGATCAGCGGCATCACCGCTGCGCTCGACCCCGAAGCGGAAGTTCGTCCCCACGGCGATGCGGCGGGCCTGGAGCTGCTCGGCCAGCACCTCCTGCACGAAGCGCTCCGGCGTGAGCGCCGCCAGCTGCCGGGTGAAGGGCACCAGCACCAGCTGCGCGATGCCGAGGGGTTCGAGCAGCTCCAGCTTTTCCTCGGGCAGGTCCAGCCGCAGCCGCGTCTCGCCATGGAGCACCTCCCGGGGGTGGGGCCAGAAGCTGACCACCGTGGGAACCACCGGCTGCTGCGCCACTGGAAGCGCTTCGGTGACGGCGGTGATCACCCGGCGGTGGCCCCGATGCAGCCCATCGAAGCTGCCCAGGGCAATCGCAGTGGGGCGCAGGGCGTGGGGGGGGTCGTGAAGGGGGATCAACGGCCTGGGCCCTCGCCGGCTGGATCCTCCCATGCCAAGTTTGGGATCACCGATCCCGTCCCCATGGCCGACCAGCTGGACCTGCAGCGCATGGCCGACGCCCTTCGCCGCACGGGCTGGGTGCGGTTCTGGGTCCAGCTGGCTCTCGGGGTGGTGGTGGTGGTGGTGCTGATGTTCAACAACATCGGCGGCCGCCTGGCAGCCAACTCCTCTCGCGCCCTGGGGCTGGGCCCCGGCCTTTCCCTCACCACCCTCTCGTTCCTCGTTCTGCTCTGGAGTCTGTGGCAATCCTGGCTGGTGGTGCGCTGCGGGCGTGCCCTGGCCAGCCCGGTACACCCCAGCCGGGGGGAGACCTCCCGCCTGGTGAAGCGGGGTCTGGTGGTCGATGTGGCCGGACTGACCCTGGCCTCCGTGGGTTACCAGGCCCTGGCCGGCAGTCTGTTCGTCCAGGCCTCTCAGCAGGTGCCCGGCTTTCTCGGGGCCCAGTTGCAGGCAACGCCGGGAAGCGGAGGCCGGGTGGTGGGGCTGCCGATCACCTCGATCGAGATGCTCTCGGTGCTGAGCAACACCCAGGTGCTGTTCGCCCACCTGATCGCCCTGATCATCAGCTTGTGGCTGCTGCAGCGGATCTATCGCAAGACCTGATCGCCCAAGGCCTCCACGGCGGGCAAGGACACGACGGAGCCGCGCCAGAAGAGTTCGGGCTGCAGGGGGGTCAGGGACGGCCCCCCCTGCTGCACCCAGGCCACATCGGTGGGCCAGTCGGCCGGGCCGGCGCCAGAGCCCTCCAGGTCATCCACCACCTCGCCAGCCAGCCAGTAGTAGGTGCGCCCCCGGGGGTCGGTGCGCTTCTCGAACTGATCGATGTAGCGCCGCACCGCCGTGCGGCACCAGCGCAGCGGGGCGAGGGACTCGGCGGGCCGAGGCGGCACGTTGAGATTGAGCAGCAGCCCCTCGGGCCAGCCACCGTCGTGCATCCGCTCGGCCACGTCGAGGGCCAGGGTCGCCGCCGCCTCGAAGCGACGCCAGTGAAAATCGGCGCTGCTCACCGCCAGGGACGGCAAGCCCTCGATCGTCCCTTCCATCGCCGCCGACACGGTGCCGGAATAAAGCACATCGGTGCCGAGGTTGGGGCCGTGATTGATGCCGGAAAGCACCAGGTCGGGCGCCTGCTCCAGCAGCCGGAACAGGGCCAGTTTGACGCAATCGGAGGGGGTGCCGCTGCAGGCCCAGGCGGTGACGCCCGCCGCGAAGAGTTCGTCAGCCCGCTCCGCCCGCAGGGGGGTCTGCAAGGTGAGGCCGTGGCCGGTGGCGGAGCGCTCCCGGTCGGGGCAGACCACGGTGACCGCATGGCCGCGGCCCACCGCCTCGGCCGCCAGGGCCTGGATGCCGTCGGCGAAGACCCCGTCGTCGTTGCTGATCAGGATCCGGAGCGGTGCCATCGGCCTCGACCGCGGGGACTGCCGGCAAGCTAGACGCTGATGCCTACAGTCGTTTCCTTCTCGATCCGTCCCGTGAGCGCCACCGTCAGCCTGCAGCAGCTCACCGACCAGCTGGAGCACCTGGAGGCGGAGGCCGCCGCCGCCATCGCCGCCGCCGAAGATGCCACGGCCCTCGAGGAGCTGCGGGTGGGCCTGCTGGGCAAGAAGGGACGGCTCTCCGGGGTTCTCGGGGCCATGGGCCGCCTCCCCGGCGAGGAGCGTCCCCTGGTGGGCCAACGGGCCAACCGCCTCAAGGACCAGGTGCAGCAGCTGCTGGGCGCCAGGCTTGAGGCCGTGCGCCATGCCGCCATGGCGGAGCGGTTGGAGCGGGAGCGAATCGATGTGACGGCGGGCTGCAGCTTCGTGCCGCCGGGCCACCGCCATCCCCTGCAGAGCACGATCGAAGAAATCGTCGACATCTTTGCCGGTCTCGGCTATCGGGTCTCGGAGGGGCCGGAGATCGAGACCGACCACTACAACTTCACCGCCCTCAACATCCCGGAGCACCACCCGGCCCGGGACATGCAGGACACCTTTTATCTGGGGGGCGACCGGTTGCTGCGCACCCACACGTCGCCGGTGCAGATCCGCCACCTCGAGGCCAACCCCCCACCGGTGCGGGTGATCGCCCCCGGCCGGGTGTACCGCCGCGATGCGGTGGATGCCACCCATTCGCCGGTGTTCCACCAGGTGGAGGTGCTCGCCCTCGACGAAGGGCTGGATTTCAGCCACCTGCGCGGCACCGTCACCACCTTCCTGCAGCAGTTCTTCGGCGATCTGCCGGTGCGTTTCCGGGCCAGCTACTTCCCCTTCACCGAGCCCTCCGCCGAGGTGGACGTGCAGTGGAGGGGCCGCTGGCTGGAGGTGATGGGCTGCGGCATGGTCGATCCGGCGGTGCTCGAGGGTCTGGGGCTCGATCCGGAGCGCTGGAGCGGCTTCGCCGCCGGACTGGGGGTGGAGCGGTTCTGCATGGTGCGCCACGGCATCGATGACATCCGCAGGCTGTTCAGCAGCGATCTGCGCTTCTTGGAGCAGTTCTGAGCCGTCGATGACAGACACCGGCCGTTCACGCTGGTCCTTCGTCTCGGAAGGGGTGAAAACCCTGGTGTATGCGGAGAGTCAGTCCTGTCAATACAGCCTGAACAATCCCTGGGCCCAGCCGCTCGGGAGGTTGGAGGACTACCTCCGTCCGTACACAATCCCGCCCCAGTGGTACCTGGAAGCGCCTGGAGCCCATCTCGTCTCCATGATCGGCGTCGTCAAGCCCTGTCGGATTCTCCACGAAACCACGCCGTTTCTTCGGCTGGGGGCAAGAAGGGGCTCTCAGCTGGCAGCCCAGGCCCATCTGCTCGCCACCGAAACGATCCCAGGCACCGTCGTCCCCCTTGTGGACTTTCGGGGCTGGCACAGGGGCTACTTCCATTGGTTTCTGGATTTCCTCCCACGCGTGCTGGTCGCCGAGCGGCATCACCTCCACACCGGTGCGGAGATCCGACTCCTGGGGCCTGAACGGCTGACCGTCTGGCAAGCGGAGACTCTGGCGCTGCTGGGAAGCCCTGGAGGCTCTTTCCTCCATTACAAGCCCCGTGCCCGGGGCACCAACATCCGCTGCCACTCCCTGCTCGCCGCCTCGTCCCACCGGCATCAGCACGCAACGGAGGCGCCCTTCGATGCAATCTCGCCGATCCATCTCCGACAACTGGCCAAGCGGCTCGGCTCGTCAGGGGACGGCATCGCGGCCGTGGACCTGCCTCGCCGGCTGTTCGTGAGTCGCAGCGGAGCCAAGTCCCGCAGGATTACCAACGAACAAGAAGTCTCCACCTATCTTGAGGGCCACGGCTTTTGCACGATTCAGCTTGAAAAACTGAGCCTTTCGGAGCAGATCAGCCTGTTCAACCAGGCGACCCACGTGATCGCTGTGCATGGAGCCGGCCTCACCAATCTGATGCACGCCAGACAAATCAGCGTACTTGAGCTGTTTGCGTCGGCACATGGCATCCGTCCCGATTATTTTCAGATCGCCAGCATCTTGAAGCTTGATTATTATTTCCACTGCCTACCTTCGCTGAACTCCTTTCACGACATCCACTTACCCCTCCAGCTGGTTGACGACTTCCTCTCCATCACCCCATACTAATTAGACTTGAGCCGCGATCATGGTGACCTGCGGACCGGATTCAACCAGCCACTTATTCGCGCTTCAAACCCAAATCCTAATTCACTGAATATCGCCTTAGCCTGGTACATCTTGGAATCTGGAACCACAATAAAGATGCATCGTTAGGCAGGGCTTAGGCGTGCTGCTGACTCATTTGGTAGAAACGGTGGTTGAGACGCCTGGCCGAACGGTTCACGAGATAGGCCAGGAGAATCGAATCTTCCGTAAACCAGCGCTGGTCGTAGCGAAGCTGGAGTCGGTTGCGCATCAGGAAGTCCTTGTTTCCCATGGCGATGTGCGATGTGGTGTTGGCGATGTCGAGCTGGGAGAGGGGACCTTCTTCCACCATCTCCAGAAGCCCGTTCACCTGAGCAAGCGCGTCGAGACAGAGATGTTCGTAAAGATTGATGCGATGGGGCACGGAAGCATGCTTGGCGAGGTGCTTCAGCCAGTTGGTATTGGCATGGGTCCAATAGTTCATCGAGCGGTAGGCTGCGAGCAACCCCTTGCGGCCACTCTTGCGCTTCATCGAAGCGGTGAAACTGCGCACATCCTTGGCCACGAGAATGAGCCCGAAACGATCCTCGCTGACACCCTCGACCTGGAGGGCACCGCGCAGGGCTTCCAAAGCCTCCACGGACTTGGACGAGTCCGTCACCAGCACATTTCCGCCGAGATGGCGACGAATGAAGCTGATCAGCTGCGCATATTTCTCGACAAGCGGCAGGCTTGAGTTCAGACCATTGAGATGGGTGAGCTGTCCCCAGAATGGGCAATCCTCCCAATCACTGCCGCAGGAGCAGCGGCGCACGTCATCGTGGTCTCCCCAGGCACGGAGATAGGCCTGCATGTGGGAGGGGGAGAAGAAGGAGGCGATCTCCCCCAGACTGAGACTGCGGGGATGGCTGCTCAGCAACTGTTCAGTGAGGGTGGTCCCGCTGTGCTCGAGACCACCGATGTAGAGAAACTTCATCGGCCGCAGCCTGCCAACCGATTGACCCTCACATTAACGCCGGCCCTGGGGCCCCAGGCCTCAGGGCGTCCCCTCTTCGCCATGCCGGATGTGCGCGGCGCTCTGGAGCCTGGAAAGCCGGAATGTGATGGGCACGCCTTGTCTTCCGACTTCAGCAGCGACACCTTTCGCGTCTTGATCCACCCTGCCTCCCCGACGGCTGCTGACAGAGGCTGACATCAGCGTCTCCTTGCCCTGATCGAAACTGGCGTACCGCCTCCTCCTAGAGTTCAGAGGCCATTCAGCCAGCGATCGGTGCCCCGGGTCGGACTGATCGTCAACGACGGCAAGGATCTGGCGATCAACACCGCCGACCTGATCGAGAGCCGGCTGACTGCCGCGGGGCTGGAGGTGGCCCGGGTGAGCAGCTCCGGTGGCGTGGTGGGTTTCGCCAATCCCGACCAGCACCTGCGCTCCAGGGGCTATGCCGCCTGCGTCCCGACCAGCTTCGATGCGGAGATGGCCCTGGCGGTGGTGCTGGGGGGGGATGGCACGGTGCTTTCCGCTGCCCGCCAGACCGCCCCGATCGGGGTGCCGATCCTGACGATCAACACCGGCCATCTGGGCTTCCTGGCTGAGGCCTACCTGAAGGACCTCGACAAGGCCCTGGCCCAGGTGGTGGCAGGTGAGTGGACCGTCGAAGAGCGTTCCATGCTTGTGGTCAGCGTGATGCGCGGTGAACAGCGGCGCTGGGAGGTGCTCTGTCTCAACGAGATGGCCCTGCACCGGGAACCGCTCACCAGCATGTGCCACTTCGAGATCGCCATCGGCCGCCACGCCCCCGTCGACATTGCCGCCGACGGGGTGATCCTCTCCTCCCCCACCGGCTCCACCGCCTACGCCCTCAGCGCCGGTGGCCCGGTGATCACCCCCGACTGCCCGGTGCTGCAGCTGACGCCGATCGCGGCCCACTCCCTCGCCTCCCGGGCCCTGGTGTTCAGCGACCAGGAGCCGGTCACGGTGTTCCCCGCCACCCCCGAGCGCTTGATGATGGTGGTCGACGGCAGCGCCGGCTGCTACGTGTGGCCCGAGGACAGGGTGCTGGTGCGGCGCAGCGAACATCCGGTGCGCTTCGTGCGGCTGGCCGACCACGAGTTCTTCCAGGTGCTGAGAAACAAGCTGGGCTGGGGCCTGCCGCACGTGGCCAAGCCCTCCAACAACCACGCCAACGCCCCGCTGTGACGACAGCTCCCACGGCCACCCCCCTGCCGGTCGTGCTGCTGCTGGTGGGTCCGGAAGCCAATGGCCTCGCCCCCCGGCTGGAGGTCTCCGGTTACCGGCCCCTCGATCAGCAAGCCGGCGATGAGCTCCCTGCGGCGGTGATCCTGTCGCCCGGCAGCGAAGGGCAGATTCCTGAGCTGCGCCGCAGGCTGGGGGCCCGCCCCCTGCTGCTCGGCATCACCAGCGACAGCGTCGAAAGCCGCAGCCACTGCCTGGAATGGGGTGCCGATGATTTCTGGTTGCCCAGCCTCGGAACAAGCGACCTGCTCACACGGTTGCGGCTGCATCTGGGTCTGGCCCAGCGTCAGGCCCCCACGCCGGTGTCCGCCCAGCTGAAGCTGGCGGATCTGCGGATCGACCCGGTGGCCTGCCGGGGTTGGCGCGGGCAGCGACAGCTCAGCCTGACGGCCAGGGAGTATCAACTTCTGCTGTTGCTGCTGCGACACCGGGGATCGGTGGTGAGCCGGGAGCGCATCCTTGAAGAGATCTGGGCCGACCAGGGGGGAGGCGCCAGCAACGTGATTGAGGTGTATGTGCGCTATCTGCGTCAGAAACTGGAGCAGGATGGTGCCTCACGGCTGATCCACACCGTGCGTGGCCAGGGCTACTGCCTCAGTGATGGCCGTCCCCCCACCGGACCCGTGCCATGAGCAGGGCCCACCTCCGGCGCTGGACCCTCACGGGCGTGGTCGCGCTGGTTGGCTGCGGACCGGGCCTGAGCCAGAGCCCGCCCCAGTTCCTGCCGATCACCGCCCAGTGGTGCCTGGAGGGCCCGCCGCCATCGCGCTGCATCCAGCTGGAGGTGCCTCGCAGCGAGCGCCAGCAGGCCATGGGAATGCAACTGCGACCGCCCTTGCCCCACCTGCGCGGCATGTGGTTTCCCTACGCCCCCCCTACGGTGGCCCGCTTCTGGATGCACCGCACGCCGGAAACCCTCGACATGCTGTTCATCCGCGACGGTCGCGTTGTTTTCCTCGAGCCTGCCGTGCCCCCCTGCATGGACCTGCCCTGCCGCAGCTACGGCCCCGACACGCCAGTGGACGGGGTGCTGGAACTGGGGGCAGGCCATGCTGCCGTGCTCGGCATCACCGTGGGCACCCCGGTGCAGATCACCCCGTTGACGGGCGCGTCCCCTTCAGCACCAGCACGGGATTGAGGGGGGCCAGGCGGGTGCCCTCCGCCAGGGGAGCGCCACGCCAGGCCTGGATCTGGGTGACGGCCACCCCCAGGCCGGCCTGCTCCAGCAGGGGACGGCACCGGGCCAGTCCCTCCACCGTGGCCAGGGGCAGCACCACCACTCCGCCGGGCCGCAGCCGCCCCAGCACCGTCTCCAGCAGCGCACTGCGTCCACCACCACCGCCACCGCCACCGATCAGTACCCGATCGGGGTCGGGCAGGTCCGCCAGGGCCGCTGGCGCTTCCCCCTCAAGCACGCCCGCGGGCCGCACCCCCAGCCGGGTCGCATTGGCGCCGATCAGGGCCGCGGCCCCGGCCCGGCGCTCCACGGCCCACAGGGCCAGCCCAGGCCGCAAGCGCAGCGCCTCCAGCCCCACCGATCCCACCCCGGCACCGATGTCCCAGAGCACACCCGTCTCGGGCAGCTCCAGATCGGCCAGCAGCTGGATGCGCACCTCCCGCTTCGTCATCAGTCCCGGCTGGTCGGGGTGCTGCAGCCAGAGGCCATCGGCCAGACCGAACAAGGGCAAGGCCTGCGGCACCGGCACGGCAGGCTCGACGGCGATCAGCAGCACCAGATGCAGGGGATCGAGATCCGGGGGCAGGGGGTCGGCGGGCTCCAGCCGTTTCAGACGCTCCGCCGGATGGCCGAGGCGCTCCGCCAGCCAGACCTGATAGGCGGCCTCCAGCCCCGAAGCCCGCAGGATCCCACGCACCTCGGCGGCGCCCCCCCGGCCCGGATCGGTCAGCACCACCAAGGCGGTGGGCCGCTGCTGCAGCCGCGCCGCCAGGGGCTCCGGATCCCTGCCGTGCAAGCTGATCCAGGAGGCGTCCTGCCAAGGGCGGCCCAGACGGGCGAAGGCCAGCTGCAGGGAGGTGGGGGCCGGGTGGAAACGGAGGCGCTCGGCGGGAAGATGCTGCAGCAGCAGGCGGCCGAGGCCGAACCAGAGCGGATCACCGCTGGCCAGAAGCACCACCCGATCACCAGCCGCGAGGGCCCGCTGCAGCCGCGGCAGCAGCTCTGCAGGCCGGTCACTGGCCAGCAGCTCCGGAGCTGGGGCGTCGCCGCGCCAGGCCTCGAGATCCGCCAGCAGACGCCGCGGGGCCGCCACCAGATCGGCCCGCAGGATCTCGTCCTGCCAGTGGCGGGAGAGGCCCGCCATCCCGGCGGCATCGGTGCCCAGCACCTCCAGCAGCGAACCCTCCAGCCGTGCCCCTGCGCCACTGCTGGCCATGATGCTCCCCACCTGAGCCGGCCACACCCCCCTGCCCATGAGCGATCGACGCCAGCGGATCCACGCCCTGGTGCTGGCCCTGCTGGCCCACCAGAGCGATCTCGAACTGCTTGAAGACGACCGGGCCGGTGCCGTCGCCAGCCCCCTGGGGGGCGGCGTTGACCCGGGCAGCTGGCTGGAGCGCAACCGGCGTGTCGTGCAGCGCTACCAGTCGCTGGTGAGCAGTGCCGTCACCCTTGATGCCCTGATTGAGCAGGAGCTGGGCAGCGATCAGCTGGGGGGCGGCTCCACGGCCAGCTGATCAGCGAGGAACGTCCAGGCCAGGAAACAAGCCGATGGCCAGCTCTGACAAGCTGGGTCCACCTCGTCTGGCCCCATGGCGCCCTTCGGCCTCTCCGCCCTCCAGAACCTGCGGCGCGGCAGGACCCCCTGGCAGCCACCCGAGGCCAGCTGGTCGCGGCCCTTCGGCCAGGGCTGGGAAAAGCCCTACACCGTGCGTTACGCCAGCAACCTCGACGATGGCCCCAACCACGGCATGCCCCTGGGGGGCTTCGGCGGTGGCTGCCTGGGGCGGGGCCTCGACGGCGCCTTCAACCTCTGGCATCTCGACGGTGGCGAGCACTGGTTCGGCGTGCTGCCCGATTGCCAGTTCGCCCTCTTTGAGCACGATGGCCGCGGGGCGCAGGCCCACGCCCTGGCCACGGCGCCCCAACGCGACGATTCCCGCCCAGAGAGCGGCCAGCCCCTCTCCGCCTGGAGCTGGTACCCCGCCGCCACAGCGGCGCAACCGAGCGGCACCGTGGCGGTGCGCTACCCGATCAGCTCCCACCATTACGCCGCGGTCTTCGCCGCCGACGTCCGCTGCGAGGCCTTCAGCCCGATCCTGCCGGGCGACTACCGCCGCACCAGTTACCCCGTCGCTGTCTTCGCCTGGACGCTGAGCAATCCCACCAAGCAGCCGCTGGATCTGTCCCTGCTGCTGAGCTGGCGCAACACCGTGGGCTGGTTCACCAACACCGACCCCAGTGCAGCGGTCAAGTTCCGTGATGACGGCAGCCCGGAGCACAACTATGTGCCGGCGATCGGCCGCGGCCACGGTCAACGCAACCGCTGGGTCGAGGCCCCCGGCCTGAAGGGCCTGCTGCTGGAAGGCGAACGGTCGCAACCCCTGGCCGAAGGGGAAGGTCAGTGGTGTCTGGCGGTACCCGATGAGGCGGCACTGAACCGTCCTGGGGTGGAGGTGTTCCGCTGCAGCCGCTGGGATCCCAGCGGCGACGGGGCGGAGATCTGGGAACCCTTCAGCCGCGACGGCTCGATCCCCGACAGCGACAACGACCGCCGCAACACCGGCGACGATCCGCTCAGCGCCGCCTTAGCGGTGCGCTTCCGACTGGAGCCGGGTGCTTCCATCGAGATCCCGGTGGTGATCAGCTGGGATCTGCCCGTGACGGCCTTTGCCACCGGCACCCGGGCCCTGCGCCGCTACACCGACTTCTTCTCGGCCGATGGCGACAACGCCGCCGCCATCGCCGGCGAAGCCCTGGCCGACTGGCGCGACTGGCACGCCGCGATCGAGGCCTGGCAAGCGCCGGTGGTGCAGCGCCACGACCTGCAGGAGCCGTTGCGCATGGCCCTGCTCAACGAGCTCTATGACCTGGCCAGCGGCGGCAGCCTCTGGACCGCCGCCAGCGCGGAGGATCCGGTGGGGCGCTTCGGGGTGCTCGAGTGCCTCGACTACGCCTGGTACGAAAGCCTCGATGTGCGGCTGTATGGCTCCTTCGCCCTGCTGCAGCTCTGGCCCGAGCTCGACAAGGCCGTGCTGCGCAGCTTCGCCCGCGCCATCCCCACCTCCGATCCGACGCTGAGGCCAATCGGCTGGTACTTCACCCAGGGGCGGGGCCGGGTGGAGGCGGCCCGCAAGGTGGCGGGGGCCACCCCCCACGACCTCGGGGCCCCCAACGAGCGACCCTTCGATGCCACCAACTACACCGCCTACCAGGACTGCAATCTCTGGAAGGACCTGGCCAGCGATTTCGTGCTGCAGGTCTGGCGCACCTACACGCTGGCCCCCGGTGGCCCGGACATCCGCTTCCTGGCGGACTGCTGGCCGGCGGCGGTGGTCGCCCTGGACTATCTGAAGCGCTTCGATGTGAACGACGACGGGCTCCCCGACAACGGCGGTGCCCCGGACCAGACCTTCGACGACTGGCCCCTGCAGGGGGTGAGCGCCTACTGCGGTGCCCTCTGGATCGCCGCCCTGGAGGCCGCCCTGGCCATCGGCCAGCAACTGCAGCTGGAACTGGGGCTGGACACCGCCGAGGAGCAACGGCGGTTCGGTGGCTGGCTGGAGCAGTCCCGCCGCCACTTCGATGCCCTGCTCTGGAACGGCGAGTACTACGCCATCGATGCCGGCAGCGGCACCCCGGTGGTGATGGCCGACCAGCTCTGCGGCGACTTCTACGCCCGGCTGCTGGGCCTGCCGCCGGTGGTGGCCGACGAGCGCGCCCTTTCGGCCCTTCAGGCGATCCGCCAGGCCTGCTTCGAGACCTTCGAGGGCGGGCGCCTGGGAGTGGCCAATGGCCTGCGCCGTGATGGCACCCCCCTCGATCCCGAGGGAACCCATCCGCTGGAGGTCTGGACCGGCATCAACTTCGGCCTGGCCGCCTACTACCGGCTGATGGGGCAGAGCGGCACCGCCTTCGCCATCACCGGCGCCGTCGTACGCCAGGTGTATGAGGGGGGCCTGCAGTTCCGCACGCCGGAGGCGATCACGGCCGCCGGCACCTTCCGCGCCTGCCACTACCTGCGGGCCATGGCGATCTGGGCCCTCTGGGCCACCCACACAGGCTGGCAGCCGATCCCCGGGGCCGACCGCCAGCCATGAGAGCATCCGGCTGGTTGAAGCCTCTGGCGGCAGGGTTCCTGGGTCTGATCCTGGGCTCCCTGCTGGTGCTGACCGTGGCCCCGGCGCCGGCCCTGGCGCTGCTGCACGCCCACCCCGACAACAACGGCACGGCGGTGGTGCGCAGCCTGGAGAGCCTGCGCGACCTCGACGACCAGAGCTGGCAGGTGGTGGCCTACCGAGAGGGGCCGCCCGGCGGCCCGCTGCGACTGCGGATCGTCGGCTACCCCGGCAAGGTGCGCCTCGACCATCCCACCGCCATGGAGGTGCGCAGCGGCCGTCTGCTCTGGGCGCTCGAGGACGTGACCCTCGGCAACCCCGCCCTGGCCGGGGACACCCGTTCCGCTGCGGCCGAGTTTGATCTGGCGCCGCTGCTGGCCGATCTGGAGCAGAGCCGTCCCCTGCGGTTGCGGCTGCCAGGGGTGTTCAGCGAGCTGGCGGTGCCGCCCTACGTGGTGGCGGAGTGGCGCAGCCTCCCGGACGCGCCGGCCGCGTGAGCAATGCCTCGCCTTGGCACCCCTGGATGGCCAGGGCCCTGCAACTGGCCGCCCTCGCGGAGGGCCGCACCAGCCCCAACCCCCTGGTCGGCGCCGTGGTGCTCGGCGCCGACGGCCAGCTGGTGGGGGAAGGGTTCCATGCCCGTGCCGGAGGGCCCCACGCGGAGGTGGGTGCCCTGGCCCAGGCAGGCGAACGGGCCCGGGGCGGCACCCTGGTCGTGACCCTGGAGCCCTGCTGTCACCACGGCCGCACCCCCCCCTGCTGCGATGCCGTGATCGCGGCGGGCATCCAGCGGGTGGTGGCGGCGATGGCGGACCCCGATCCCCGGGTGGCGGGGAAGGGCATCATCAGGCTGCGGGAAGCGGGAATCGAGGTCATTGAGGGGGTGGGACGGAAGCCAGCCGAGCAGCTCAACGCCGCCTTCGTCCATCGGGTGCAGCACGGAAGGCCGCTGGGGATCCTGAAGTGGGCGATGAGCCTCGATGGCCGCATCGCCCTTCCCAACGGCGAC
>JBBQIH010000005.1:0-20147 GCA_038324725.1 Cyanobacteriota bacterium
AGTAGACGACTGATCTGCCGGATCACGTGCCATGGCTACCCACGAGAGCGTGCTGAAGCTGGTGTTGGGCGGAGTCGCCCTGAGTGCCGCCGTTGCCGCCGCCCCCTGCTCCGCCCTGGCCCAGAACCGCCAGCCCGCCGGCCGGCCCTCTGTGTCCGTGCCCGCCTTCAAGAACACCGTGACCCAGCCCACCTGGTGGTGGCAGGGGCCTGTCGCCGACGACCTGGCCGCTGCCCTGGCCAACGAACTGCAGGGCACGGGCACGCTGCAGGTGGTCGAGCGGAAGCAACTCAAGGACGTGCTGTCCGAACAGGAGCTGGCCGAGCTGGGGATCGTCAAGAAAGGGCCCGATGCGGCCCGCAAGGGGCAGATGCGCGGCGCGCGCTACATCGTCCTCGGCACGCTCACTTCCTACGAAACCAATGTGGAGCAGAAGCAATCGGGCAGCAGCTTCGGCCTGCTCGGCTTCGGCAAGCGCAACCAGGAGGTGGAGACCAAGGACTACGTGGCGATCGACATCCGTGTCGTGGACAGCAGCACCGGCGAAGTGATCGGCTCCCGCACCGTGGAAGGCCGGGCCAGCAACACGGCCAGCGCCAGTGCCAGCGGCGTGAATCTCCTGCCGGCCGCCGGACTGGCCCTCTGGATGGCTCCGAACATGGGCCGCACCGGCCAGGCCCTCACCGGAGCTGCCGGTACGCTCAATTTCGGCAGCAACCAGTCCCAGGTCCAGCGCACCCCGGCGGCCAAGGCGATCAGGGCCGCCCTGATCGACGCCTCCGAGTACGTGAGTTGTGTCCTGGTGCCCCAGGGGGACTGCCTGGCACGCTTTGAGCAACAGGACCAGCAGCGCCGCCAGCGCACCAGGGGGGTGCTGCAACTCGATTGAGCCCCGGATCATGCGCTACCGCCACCTAAGCTGACATCCCCCTCAGGGCCGGGCCGATGGGCCGCCACGACCACTGTTTCGACTTCGAGGCCGACTTCGTCGGCGATCTGCGTTGCCTCCCGATGGCGGTGCGGCGCAAGCTGGATCTGGTGGGCGTCAAGTTGAAGCTGAGCCACTGGGGCGACCTCAGCGATCAGGAACGGCAGCGCCTGCTGGCCTGGCCGGACGACCCCGACGCCCTGGCGGAGCTGGACCACTGGCTTGGCCAGCGCACGGCCGGCCTGGCTGCCGGAGTTGCGGGCCGGCTGGAGCCCGCCTGCGGCGCCCCGTGGCAGCAGGGCGACGCTCCCCCCGAGGTGTTACTCGCCTCCTGCCAGCAGCTGGGGCTGAGCCTGTCCGCCCACGCCTGGGGGGAGCTCGATGAGCTGCAGCGCTTTGCCCTGGTGAAGCTCAGCCACCCGGGCCACGAGCATCGCAATCTGCCCCGGGCTTTCGTCGAGTTCGGGCTGGTGGCATGAGCGGCCTGCGGGCCTGCCTGCTCAGCGGCGGCGCCAGCCGCCGCATGGGCACCGACAAGGCCCTGCTGCCCCATCCCGCCGGGGGCACCTGGCTGGAGTTCAGCCTCGCCCAGCTGGCGGCGTTGCCGCTGCCGATCACCCTGGTCAGCCACCACCGGGCCCACCTCGCCCTGGCACGGCCCCTGCGGGACGGGTTGGGCGAGGCGATCAGCGTCCTGGAGGAGCCGCCTCCCCGGGAAGGGCCCCTGCTGGCCCTCGACCGGTTGATGCAGCACCACCGAGACCAGGACCTGCTGCTCTGCCCGGTGGACATGCCCTGGCTGGAGACCGCAGCCCTCCAGGCCCTGGTGGCTGCCGCCACGATCCCGATGGGCCCCGCGGCCATCCATCTGGCCCATGACGGCCAGCGGCTGCAGCCGCTGCTGGGGGTCTACCCGGCCCACGCCAGCCGCCGCCAGGGGCTGCGTGCCTTCACGGCGGCGGGCGGCCGGCGGCTGCAGGATTGGCTGGCCAGAGAAGCGGTGGAGGCGGTGCCGCTGCCGCCGATGGGCCTGCGCAATGCCAACCGGCCCGACGACGCCACCGGCCTGTGGCCCTAGCTTTCCTGTCATGGCGGAGCGTCCCCTGGATCTGCATGACCGGCCCCTGGGGGTGCTGCGGCTGTCGCTCACGGCTCGCTGCAACCTGGCCTGTCCCTACTGCTGCCCTGATGTCGAGGACCCGCCCGACCTGCTGACCCTGGCGGAGCGGGTGGCCCTGGTGGAGACCACCGTGGGCCTGGGGGTGCAGACCCTGCGCCTCACCGGTGGCGAGCCCTTGCTGCACCGGCAGCTGGAGGCGCTGATCGCCGCCCTGCAGCCACTGCGGCGGCGGGACCCCAGCGATCGCCGCGGCAGCCTGCGGGAGATCGCCCTCACCAGCAACGGGGTGCTGCTCAGTGCCGATCGGGCCCGACAGTTGAAGGCGGCCGGGCTCGACCGGATCACCCTCAGCCTTGATGGCACCGATGGGGCCAGCGTGGCCCGCATGGCCGGCCTGGGGGGTGCGGCCGCCGGTGGCGTGGTGCTGGAGAAGGTGCTGGCGGCGATCCGGCACGCCCGCCAGGCCGGCTTCGATCCGGCCCGCGGGGCGCTGAAGCTGAACGCCGTGATCACCCGCTCGGGCAATGGCGACCAGCTGCTGCCCCTGGCGGAGCTGGCCCGGGACCAGGGGCTGGAGCTGCGCCTGATCGAATTCATGGACGTGGGCAACCGCAACGGCTGGGCGCCGGAGCAGGTGCTGCCGGCGGCGGAGATGGTGGCCCGTATCGGCGCGGCCTGGCCGCTGGAGCCGGTGGGCCGGGCGCCCCACGGCACCGCCAGCCGCTGGCGCTATCGGGATGGCGGCGGTCACCTGGCGGTGGTGGCCTCGATCACCGCCCCCTTCTGCGGCGACTGCAACCGGTTGCGGATCACCGCCGACGGTGTCGCCTATAGCTGCCTGTTCGCTGGCAGCGGCACGGATCTGCGGCCCTGGCTGCGGCCCGGCCCTGACGCCGCCGGCCTTGAGCAGGCGCTGCGCGGGCTGTGGCTCGCCCGCCGTGATCGCTGGAGTGAGGAGCGCCAGGAGGCGGCTGAGCAGCGCCCTGCCCCGCCGGAGATGGCCTACCTGGGGGGCTGAGCGGCGCCGGCGGCTGGCGTGGCCGCCAGCGCCCCCCGCACCAGCACCGGCACCCGCTTGAAGGCCGGCGTGCCGCAGCGGGGGTCGATCACGGCCTTCATGATCACGTTCACCTCTGGATAGAACATCAGCGCCGCCCCCTCGCGGATCTCGCCGGGGATGATCTCCACGCCCTCCAGGGCCCCCGCCTCCCCCTGCACCGTGACCCGCTGGTGGGCCGCCAGGCCGCAGTGGCGCAGGTCGGCGCGGTTCATCAGGATCGTGTGGCGGTGGGGCATGCCCCGGTAGCTGTCGCCGGGCTTGTAGACGACGGTGTTGTGCTGGCCGTAGCTGCGGGCCGTGATCAGGGCCAGCACCAGGCCGGTTTCCCCCGGCTGGAGGCCGCCGAAGTGCTCCGCCTCCGGCAGCGAGAGCTCGGGCAGGGGGGTGGGCGCCATCCGGGCCCGGCCGCTGGGGGTGGGGAAGTGGGGGCGCTCGAACAGGCGTCCTTCGACGCTGAATTCCTCCCGGGTGGCATCGATGCGGGCGATCGGGCCGTAGCCGGGCACGGTGCGGCCGATCAGTTCCCGCACATAGGCCGGATCCTGCAGCCGCCCCCAGTCGATCGGATCGGTGCCCATCAGCCGCCGCGCCAGTTCCGCCAGGAAGGCCACCTCGCTGATCAGGTCGGCGCCGCGCAGGTGGGTGGTGCCCGGTTCGTTGAGGCGGACGTAGTTGTTGCCCGACTCGGTGGTGGTGCGGTGGGGGGTCTCGAAGCGGTTGAACACCGGCAGCACCAGGGTCTGGCGGGCGGCCAGGCCGTGGAAATGGCCCTGGTTCGGCTTGGTGGCCAGATACAGGATCGTGTCGATGCGGCCCAGGGCCCGCTTCGCCTCGCCGCTGTCGGGGTTGGCGCCCCAGAGGTTGCCCCCCAGGCACAACAGGCTGTCGACCAGGCCGGCATCGGCGGCCTCGATCAGGGCGCGGGTGTCGTAGCCGGGCACCCGGCTCAGGGGCCGGCCCAGCAGTTGCTCGAGGGCCTGCTGCATCTCAGAGCGCAGCTTGACGGTGACCCCCATCGAGCCGAAGCCCTGCACGTTGGAGTGGCCCCGGATCGGCATGGTGCCGGCGCCGGGCCGGCCGACGTTGCCGCTGAGCAGGGCTGTGTTGGCGATCGCCTGCACGTTGTCGATGCCGTTGGCGTGGTGGGTGATCCCCATCGCCCAGGCGAACACCACCCCGCGGGCCGCGGCGATCACCGCGGCGCTGTGCTCCAGCTCCTGGCGGCTCAGGCCGCAGGTGCCCGTGATCGCCTCCCAGGAGGTGCTCTCCAGCTGCTCCAGCAGCGCCTCCCAGCCCTCGGCGTGGGCGGCCAGAAAATCGCACTGCACGGCGCCGGCCTCCAGCAGGGCCTTCTGCAGCCCCAGGAACACGGCCGTGTCGCTGCCCGGCACGGGCTGCAGGAACAGCGAGGCGATCTCGGAGCCCGCCAGCATCGAGCGGATCGGGAAGGCGGGGGAGCCGAACTTCAGCAGCCCCACCTCGATCACCGGGTTGATCACGATCACCGTGCCGCCCCGCTGGCGCAGCTTGATCAGCTCGTTCATCAGCCGCGGGTGGTTGGCCGGGGCGTTGGAGCCCACCAGCACCACACAATCCGCCTGCTGCAGGCTCTCCAGGCTCACCATCGAGGTGCCGGAGCCGAAGACGGCGTTGAGCCCCACGGTGGAGGGGGCGTGGCAGAGGTCGGAGCAGTCGGCCAGGTTGCCCGAGCCCATGGCCCGCAGCAGCAGCTGCAGCAGGTAGGCCGCCTCGTTGGAGGAGCGCCCCGAGCTGTAGGAGGCCACCCGCTCCGGTGGGCCCTGGAAGGCGGCCTCGGCGATGGCGAACACGTCGTCCCAGCCGAGGCGCTCGTAGTGGCTGCGGCCCTCGCGCAGCAGCAGGGGATGGCTTAGGCGGCCGAGGCGGTCGGCCTCCATGGAGCTCAACGCCTGCAGCTCGGCGAGGCTGCGGCTGGCGAAGACGCCGTCGGGTACGGCCGGCTGCAGCTCGGCCATGATCGCCTCGACGCTCTTGAGGCAGCGCTGCAGCGGCTCCCCCAGCTCGTCGACGAAGCCGCCGTGCTGGCCGCCGGTGCCCCAGGCGCAGGAGAGGCAGGCGCTGCGGTGGTTGAGGGTCTGCCAGAGCTTCGGGCCCCGGGCCGTGAGGGTGGCGCGGGCCCAGCCTTCGATCAGGGGCCAGCCGCCCCCCTGGTCGGGGGTGGCGGGATCGGCGGGGCTGGCGTCGTCGCGCATGGGGCCGGCCAGTGGAGAGCCTCACTCTGGCTGCTGGGCCGCGGGCGTGGGGCGTCCCGATCGGGGTCCTTGGTGCAGGTCAAGCTGGCAACATCCGTCCAATCGGACCTGACAGAGGATGCGACGTCTCGGCACCGGAGGGAAGTGGCCCCATGATCCGTCACTTTGACCACGTCACCATCGTGGTGCGGGACCTCGCGGCGGCCCGGCATTTCTTCAGCCTGCTGGGCTTCGTGGAGGTCAAGGCCGTGCGGATCAGCGGCCCCCAGTTCTCGGCCTACATGGGAGTGGTGGGCATCGAGGCGGAGCACGTCACGCTCGTGCTGGCCGGGGCCGTGCCGCGACTGGAGGTGCAGCTGCTGCAGTATCTGCACCCGGATCCCCTGCCCGAGCCGGCCATGGACAACCTGGCCCGGGTGGGGTTCAACCACATCTGCTTCGCCGTCGATGATCTGGAGGCCGAGGTGGCCCGGTTGACGTCGGCGGGCGTTCAGCTTCGCAACGCGGTGATGGAGTTCCATCACCGCAAGCTGGTCTTTCTGCGTGGCCCGGAGGGCATCACCGTGGAGCTGGCGGAATGGAAGGGCGACGCCTGCCCCTAGTTGGCGACGGCCAGCAACGCCTCCAGCCGCCCCTGCCGCTCCAGGGCATAGAGGTCGTCGCAGCCGCCGACGTGGGCGTCGTCGATGAAGACCTGGGGCACCGAGCGCCGGCCGTCGCTGCCCCGGGCCACCATGGCGTCGCGGGCGTCCTCGTCGCCGTCGATCACGTACTCGGTGTAGGTGACGCCTTTGCGGTCCAGCAATTGCTTGGCCCGGATGCAGAACGGGCAGAAGCGCCAGGTGTAGATCTCGACCTTGGGCATGGAGGTTGAGCAGGGAAAAGGATGGCCTCGATTCTGGCGAGTCCAGCGGCCCGCTGGTCTGCTCAGGCGGTTAGGAAAGACCTCAGAGCCACACTCCCGGGAGGTGTCCCATGCGTGATGGCCTGCCCCCAGGCCTGGCGCCCTACCGACGCACGCCGGACTTCAACGCCGGCAGCGTGCCGGCGGGCCTGCTGGCGGCGCACAGCACCAAAGAAGGTGTCTGGGCCCGGATCGTGGTGCTGGAGGGCTCCCTGCCGTTCCGGTTCCTGGAGCCCAGCGAGGAGCTGGTGGTGCTGACGCCGCAACACCCCGGGATCGTGGAGCCCACCCGGCGGCACCGGGTGGAGCCTGGCCCCCGGGTGCGCTTTTACGTCGAGTTCCACCGGGTCGACACAACCCAGACACTCACGTCCCCCGATTCACCTCCTTGTTGATGATGCAGCCGGCGGTGGCTGGCCACGCCGCCGAGCTTGTTGCCCAGACCCCGGCCGCTCACCACCGCTCCGGTGAGGCCGTGGGGTTCCCCTGGTTCCCTGGACACGTCGGCGAAGGTCACGACATGAGAAAAAGTCTGTCCATGGATGGCCAACACCGGCAGCGGACTGTTGCAGCCAGTGGGCAACGCCCCCTGGGCCGTTAGCCCAGACACATTCAGTCGGATCCTGGCGGACCCACGACCGTCCCAAAGGCTTCTGGCGGCGGCATGGTGGAGGAACGCTTCAGACCCTCCCATCAAACGTGCACCGCCCCTAACGGCTCGCCCCTGCTGGGTCCGTCAACGTCCCCGTCTGGTTGGTCTGAGCATCATCCTGCTGGTTCCGTTGGCCGCCCCCGCCGCCACCGTCAATCACTGGAAGGCGATCGATCGCCTCCGCCAGAAGCTGGTCACCCATGGCGTCAGCGTGGTGCAGCAGGACTGCGGCCAAAGGGGCCTTCAGGGCCTCTACCACCAGGCCAGCGACACGATCGTGATCTGCCGGACGCACGCGGATCCGCTGGCGGTCTGGAACACCCTGGCCCATGAAGCCACGCACCGCATGCAGGTCTGTCGTGGTGGGCCGATCACGGACCCACGCCACCACAACGCCATGGCGAGCGCCCTCGCCCGGTGGGCGCCGATCGAATGGCACTCCCTCCAGAACTATCCGGCACGGGAGCGCCTTGGCGAGCTGGAGGCGCGCTACACGGCCCGTCTGCCCCCCGAACAGGTGCTCCAGCTGTTCGAGCGCTACTGCGGTCAACGCCCCTCCCAGGGCCTCACGTTCCTCCCCCCTTCCACACCATGAACAGCACGATTCTCTCCCTGCTGCTGAGCGCACTGGGCCAGTTCGGCGGATTCGGAGGCCTCGGAGGCTTGGGCGGCATCGGGGGAGGCCTGCTGCCGGGCCTTGGCGTCAGCCCGGGCTCAGGATTCGGGCCAGGTTCGGGCGGCGTCGTCACGACGCAGCCGGGCTACTACCCCGGTGGCCCTGGGCCACGATCATTGCCGGCGCGCACCCTGCCGGTGCAGACCCTGGCGGTGGTGCAATGCCTTTATCAGCAGGGGATGGTCAGCGACGCTCAGGCCCAGCAGTTGCTCCAGCGGCAGGGCGCCCGGCGCGGCTGGCCCTCCGGCTGGGAGAACAGCATCGATCCGGGCCAGGTGAATCAGGCGATCACCAGCGCCGGGGGTTGCCGACCGTTGATGGCGGCGCTGCAGCGCAGCGGCAGCCTGATCGCCGCCCAGCCTGGCTACGGGCGAGGTGACCAACCGGGCTACGGGCGCCCTTGGGGCGGGACCAACGGCTTTATCCCAGGCCCAGGCCCAGGTGGCAGTCGCAGTGAAGCAGAGGCTTTCGGACTGGCGCCTTACCGCTGATCCAGGTGACTGCGGCTGGTTCACAGTGCCGAACCGCAGCGACTGCCGAGGTGATGGCAGACCACCCCCTCACGTCAGGGTCGTGAAGGCCTTCAATCAGGCCGGCGCCGCCGTGGTGGCCAAGCCTAGGCAGAGGCTTTGGCGGCTCCAGCCAGCAGCACATCCAGCCGGCCCTGGCGCTCCAGAGCGTAGAGGTCGTCGCAGCCGCCGACATGGGCGTCGTCGATGAAGACCTGGGGCACCGAGCGCCGGCCGTCTCTACCCCGGGCCACCATGGCGTCACGGGCGTCCTCGTCGCCATCGATGACGGACTCCTCGTAGGCCACGCCCTTGCGGTCCAGCAGCTGCTTGGCCCGGATGCAGAACGGGCAGAAGCGCCAGGTGTAGATCTCGACCTTGGCCATGGCAGCACCGGATGGGGCGAACTGTTCCGATTCTGACGATACGGGAGCGGTTCGGTCGTGATGGAGCTGCTTCAGACCGCCTGACGCGGCCGGATCCCGTAGCGATGGCGCACCTCTTCCAGGGGCTGGGGGAAGTCGTCCCAGGGATCCCAGTCGCTGATGAGATCACGGGTGACGCTGCTGCCGTGCTCCATGCCACGGAAGATCATCTCCGGATCGGCCTGGCCGGTTTCGGCAGCCGTGAGCGGGGTGGCGCCGATGCCCAGCTGGAACTGGGCCAGGGCGAACAGGACCGTGAAGAAGGGGTCGTTGCGGCCGAAGCCGGCCTGGAAGCCGAGCACGCCGCACTCCTCGCTGGCGCTGGTGCCGTAGCCGCCAAGCACGTGGCAGCAGTCGTGGCGCACCACCGGCGGTGGAGGCCCGCCGACCTCGCCGGGAACGCTGAAGCCGTTGGCATCGATGAAGGCCAGGTAGGCGCGACCCAGGCTGCCGTCTGGCAGGGCGGCCAGGGCGCGGTAGCGGCTGGCCAGGGCAGGGTCCTCCCGCTTCAGCAGCGCCCGGGCGAGCTGCAGGGCGCCGGCGGGGCCCTCATCGCGCAGGTAGGCCGCGGCGGCCCCCCTCTGGAAGCCGCGGCGGGCGATGTCGAGGCGCACCAGGTTGAACTGGTGGTCGAGCACGTGGCGGAAGGCCTGCACCGGGGCGTCGTCGATCCCCAGGGCCCGGGCCGTGGCTTCGAGCCGGGCCAGGCGGGCCTCGCCGGGGTCGTTCTCCAGCAGGGCCAGCACGGTCATGCCGCGCAGGATCCTTTGGCGCCATTCGCTCTCCGGCACCGCCGCCGCCAGTTCTTCCGGAGTCAGAGGAGCCAGGGAGTCGAGGGAGATGGGCAGCCGGATCAGGTGATCGCGGATGGCGGTGATCGTCCGCTGGGCCATCGGGCTGGGGGGGCCGTCCACGGACGCGATCGCCAGCAGGCTGCCCAGGCCGGCGCGGCCGATGGCCTCGCGCCGCTCCGGAGGCGGTTGCAGGGAAAGGAGCGGACCCATGGCGGAACGCTAGGTGCTCCACCGGATGGAGGCCCGGACTGCCGCCTGGCGCTAGTCGCTCTGCTCCTGAGGATCCACGTCCTGCCAGAACCCCCACTTGCGTCCATGCCGATCGCGCAGTTCCGCCACATAGGCCCAGTGGGTGGGGTGCTCGCCGTAATCGTCGATGGCGGCCTCGAGCTGGGCGCAGCTGTGCAGGTGCTGGGCGGCGTACCTGTAGCGCTTCACCCGGGCGTGGCCGAGGGCGAAATCGATCATCCGTCGCAGCAGCAGGCTGGCGGCCAGGGGATGGCGGCCGGCCAGCCGCTCGGCGCCGGCGTTGAACAGCTCGAAGCTCTCCCCATCCCACTCGCTGTGGCGCCGCAACACCAGGGCGGCGGCCTCGGAGACCGCGGGCCACTGCAGCAGAAAGGCCAGGGCCTGCAGGCCGCTGGGATGGTCGGCAGCGAGCGCCAGGGCCTGTTGCTCGGCCTCCACGTCCTCGAAATCCTGTAGCCGCTTGAGATAGGCGCGCAGATGCTGCACCGAGAGCGAGCGCTTGAAGTGGCTCCAGCGGCTGGCCTGGGCCTCCTCGGTCCGTCCCAGGGCTTCAAGCACCTCGATGCGGGCCTGCTCCCAGGCCTCGTCGACCCAGCGCCGGCCGGCGCTGTCCGCACCATCCAGCAACGCCAGGGCCCGCTCCGGCTGACCCGCGGCCAGCAGTCGCTGGGCGATCTCGGCCGCGATCGCCGGCCGCTGGCGGGCGTGGGCATCGAACGCCGCCAGATAGGCCTCGACATCGCCACGGGCGTCAGCGATGGCCTGCAGGGCCAGGCTCGTGCTGCTGTAGCTCACGGTGGAGCCGATGGCGGCAAGCTGCTGCTGCAGGTGCGCCAGCCCCGACTCGCCCAGGGCCGGCGCCAGCACGCTGATGAGATTGTCGTACTGCCCGTAGCCGTTGTCGTGCACCGCTTCGAGGCAACGCTCGGCCAGGGCGATCGGATCCGCCTGGCTTTCTCTGGCGAGTCGGGCCAGATCGTCGATGGCCCGAGCGAAGACCGCGCCCACCGTGCCGCTGCTGTCGTCACAGCGCTCGTAAAGGCCATCGGCAAGATCCAGGAAGCGCCAGAGCAGCTCCACCGCTTCGGCGGCAGACGCCTCGGCGATCGGCCCGCTGATCGCGCAGCGCTGGCTGTCGAGGTCGGCCACCAGGGCCTTGCGCTTGCGCCAGTCCACGTGGGTGCTGGAGCGGGCGATGCTGGCCAGCCGCTTGCGAACCTCCCTGGCGGCCTCCGCCGGGTTGCTGCCCGCCGCCAGCGCCAGGCGCAGCTGCCGTTTGGCCGCGGCATCGCCACGGCTGAGCTCGATCAGCAGCTCCGCCAGGCGTGTGGCACCGAGGGATTCGAGGTTCTGGGCGTTGAGGGTGAGCTTGCTGGCCATGGCCTGCCGCCGTCGGTGAAGGGGTTCAGCCCAGCTCGAAACGGTCGAGGTCCATCACCTTGCCCCAGGCCGCCACGAAGGCGCTCGTGAAGCGCCCGGCGCCGTCGGCGGAGCCGTACACCTCGGCGATCGCCCGCAGCTGGGCATGGGAGCCGAAGATCAGATCGACGCGGGTAGCGGTCCACTTCAGATCACCGGTGTGGCGATCGCGGCCTTCGAAGCTCTCCTCCGCTTCGGAGGTCGCCGTCCAGGTGGTGCCCATGTCGAGCAGGTTCACGAAGAAGTCGTTGCTGAGGGTCTCGGGGCGGTCGGTGAAGACGCCGTGACGTGACTTGCCGTGGTTCGCATCAAGCACCCGCAGGCCCCCAACCAGCGCCGTCATCTCCGGGGCGGTGAGGGTGAGCAGCTGGGCCCGATCGATGAGCAGCTCCTCGGCGGAGGCCGGCAGGCCCGGCCGCAGGTAGTTGCGGAAGCCGTCGGCCTTCGGTTCGAGCACGGCGAAGGAGGCCACGTCTGTCTCTTCCTGGGAGGCATCCATGCGCCCGGGGCTGAAGGGCACCGTCACCGCGTGGCCGCCGCGCCGGGCCGCCTCCTCCACGGCGGCGCAGCCTCCGAGCACGATCAGATCGGCCAGGGAGATGCGCCGGCCGTCGTGCCGGGAGCTGTTGAAGGCCTGGCGGATCGCCTCAAAGGCCTCCAGGGCCCGGGCCAGCTTGGCGGGCTGGTTCACCTCCCAGTCCTTCTGGGGGGCCAGCCGCAGGCGGCCGCCGTTGGCGCCGCCGCGCTTGTCGGAGCCGCGGAAGCTGGCGGCCGCGGCCCAGGCGGTGGCCACCAGCTGGGAGATCGGCAGCCCCGCCTCCAGGATCCGCCCCTTGAGGGCGGCGATGTCGTCGGCATCCACCAGGGGATGGTCGACGGGCGGAATCGGGTCCTGCCAGAGCATCACCTCCTCCGGCACCAGGGGTCCCAGGTAGCGGGAGCGGGGCCCCATGTCCCGGTGCACAAGCTTGAACCAGGCGCGGCGGAAGGCCTCCCCCAGCTGGTCGGGGTTGGCATGGAACCGCCTGGAGATCTCCAGGTAGGCCGGATCGACCCGCAGGGACAGATCGGTGGTGGCCATCATCGGCGTGTGGCGCTTCGACGGGTCGTGGGCATCGGGCACGGTGCCGGCCGCCGCCGGATCGGTGGGTCGCCACTGCCAGGCCCCGGCCGGACTCTTCTCCAGCTGCCACTCGTAGCCGAACAGGTTGTCGAAGTAGCCGCCGTCCCACTGCACGGGGTTGGCGGTCCAGGCGCCCTCCAGGCCGCTGGTGGTCGTGTCGTCCCCCTTGCCGCTGCCGAAGCGGTTGCGCCAGCCCAGCCCCTGCTCCTCCAGGCTGGCCGCCTCGGGTTCGGGCCCCACCAGGTCCGGGTCGCCGGCCCCGTGGCACTTGCCGAAGGTGTGGCCCCCGGCGATCAGGGCGACGGTCTCCTCGTCGTCCATCGCCATGCGGGCGAAGGTCTCGCGGATGTCGCGGGCGGCGGCGAGGGGATCGGGCTGGCCGTTGGGCCCCTCCGGGTTGACGTAGATCAACCCCATCTGCACAGCACCGAGCGGGTCCTCCAGCTGGCGGTCGCCGCTGTAGCGCCGGTCGCCGAGCCATTCGGTTTCCGGGCCCCAGTCGATGTCGATCTCCGGCTCCCAGACGTCCTCGCGGCCGCCGGCGAAGCCCAGGGTGGGGAGGCCCATCGCTTCGATGGCGCAGTTGCCGGCCAGGATGATCAAGTCGGCCCATGACAGCTTGCTGCCATGCCGCTGCTTGATCGGCCAGAGCAGCCGCCGGGCCTTGTCCAGGTTGCCGTTGTCTGGCCAGCTGTTCAGGGGAGCGAAGCGCTGGCTGCCGGAGCCGGCGCCGCCGCGGCCGTCATGGATGCGGTAAGTGCCGGCGCTGTGCCAGGCCATGCGTACGAAGAAGGGCCCGTAGTGGCCGTAGTCGGCCGGCCACCAGTCCTGGGAGCTGGTCATCAGCGCGAACAGCTCCTGCTTCAGGGCCTCCAGGTCGAGCTTGTTGAAGGCCTCGGCGTAGCGGAAGCCCTGGCCCATCGGATCGGCCAGGGGTGAGTTCTGGTGCAATACCGCCAGATTCAGCTGCCGCGGCCACCAGTCGCGGTTGGAGCGAGCCCCGGCGGTGCTGCCCCGGAGCTTGCCGTGCAGGAAGGGGCACTGGCCGCCGGCGTCGGCGCCGGCCTCGGGGGAGAGTCCATCCATCCGCTGCTGCCGCGTTTTTATCAAATGTAGGGGTGGGATGGAGATCAAGAAAACGGACGTCCTGGAGCCAGCTGGGCGCCCCGCCTCAAAATGAGACCAGCCCGTGCCACCTGGCGCCCCATGACCACCCCCGCCCGTGCCGCCGCCGGACCGACGACCGGGTTTCTGGAGGAATCCCCGGGCAACCGCTCCGCCATGCGGTTGATGTGTCTGCTGGCCCTGCTGGCGTCGATCGCTTTCGCCGCGGTCACGATGCTGCGCAGCGCGCCGATGCTGAGCCGGGATTCAGGCGGGCAGGAGACCCTCACCTACCCACCCCGGGATGACACAGGGATGATCATCAGCTTCGCCTTCCTATTGGCGGCCTTCGCCCCCAAGGTGCTGCAGAAGTTCGCCGAGCAGCGCCTCGGTGACCTCAAAGGCTCTGGCCTGCGGGAGCTGGTGCTCGACGCTGTCTCCGGACGAGGGTCCAGCGCTGGCCAGCCGGCCGCCACCGTCGCCGTCTCCACCCCCCCAACGGAGGATCCCCGCCTGCGTCAGCTCCTGGAGGAGGTGGAGCGCTTGCGGGCCGAGATTGAGCGCAGCCGCACCCCGATTCAGGTGAGCGCGGCCACCCCCGTGGCCCCGCCCGCGGCGGCCCTGACCCCCCTGGAGCGGATCCGCCTGAGTGGAAGCCTCTGATGCCCCATATCACCGCCCGCCAGGACGCGGGGCTCAGCCCAAGCCCCGCCGCCGCCGATGCCGATTCCTATGTGGCCGCCGGCTCCCGCATCGCCGTGGCCTGGGTGCGGCCTGCCCCCGGGACGGACCTGGCGATCGTGCGACTGGCGGGGCCCTACACCTGTCCCGGCGGCACGTTGCCCCTGGCGGATGGCGAGCAGCGTTATTTCAATCCCGAGCGTTTCATCATTCCCGATGAGGCTTGGCTGCCATCTTCTGCCGAGGGGCAGCTCCCCGCCGAGGTGGCCGAGCTCAACCACCACTACGAAGGTTGCCGCCTCCAGGCCTACCCCGACCCCCGCACCGGAGCTGAACCGATCACGATCGGCTGGGGCAGCACCTTCTACCAGGACGGTTCCCCCATTCGCCTGGGGGATGTGATCACCCAGGCGCAGGCCGACGCGCTTTACGAACACAGCTGCCGCGAGAAGTTCTGGAACGTGCTCGTGGCCACGATTCCCTTCTGGGCGGAGATGAACGATCGGCAGCGGGCCGCTCTGTGCAGCTTCGCTTACAACAACGGCGCCCATTTCCATGGCGACGGTTACCACGACACCCTGGATCGCCACCTGCGGGAACGCCGCTGGGGGGCCGTGCCCGGTGCGCTGATGCTGTACCGCAATCCCGGTGAGACGGTGGAAGTGGGGCTGGGCCGCCGCCGTCGGGCTGAGGGCCTCGTGTGGAGCGGTATGCAGCCCGCCGTCGCCTGCGCCCAGGCGGAGAGGGAGATCCGCACCCCTGCCGACTGCGAAGCCTGGGAGCAGCAGCTGAAGCGGGAGGCTGACGGTTCGGCCGCTTCTGCCGCCAGGGCTACGCCGGCGCCAGCCAAGGGGGCCAGCACCCTGCCCGGCTTGGTGGGTCCCCAGAAGACCCCCCAGGACTTCGGCTTCAGCGGCTCCGACAGCCATGTCGTGGTCAACGACGCCAACGAGATCGCCAAGGCCTTCGATGCGGAGGGCCGGTTGCTCTGGGAAATCCCGGCGCTGGCCCGCGGCCAGGGACGGGAGACCCAGTACCAGGACACCTCCACCGACACGCCGCCGGGGATCTACCGCATCGCCAAGAAGGTCTACCGGGACTACGAGCAGGATCCCAGCCCCACCTACTCCGCCGACCGCCGCAGCTATGGCTGGTACAGCTTCGATCTGGAGGATCTGGAGATGCAGGAACGGCGTTTCGGCCGGGCTGGGATCATGGTGCACGGTGGCGGCACGGCCTGCGGTTGGCCCGGCGCCTGGGCGCCGTATCAGCCCCTGCATTCCACCCTCGGCTGCGTGCGCCTTCACAACCAGGATCTGCGCGACAAGCTGCTGCCGCTGGTGGAGCAGGGCACGGTCTACGTGTCGGTGTACCAGGAGGCCTGAACGGGAGTCCACTCCTACCCTGACTTCAACGCCACGGCCCCGGCATGCCCGCTCCCTTCGCCCTGTTGCTCCTGGCGCTCCTGGACGCCACGCCGGGATTCGCCGCAGCCCAGCCGCAGGGAGGGGAACTCAGTCCTCGGGAGGAGTTCATGGTGATGGTGGGGGTGGGCTCCGGTTATATGAGCGCCCTTTGCAACCTGGAGAAGGACGGCCTCATTTCCACTGCCACCCGCGCCAAGTTGGCCCAGGCGCAACTCGACATCATCGGCGGCGATCCCTCCACGAAGGACGATCTGGAGGGCGTGGTCGCCGGCATGAAGGGCGTGGAGGAGGACAAGGACCTGTGTCTCAGCCAGGTGCTGCCGCCGCGCCGGAAATGAGCACCGACGGGGGACGCTGATGGAGCCGCGCGAACGCCTGGCCAGGGCGGTGCCGGGCCTCGCGCAGCTGCTGGGCTACCAGCGCAGCTGGCTGCGGCCAGACCTGCTGGCGGGCGTCACCGTGGCCGCCTACCTGGTGCCCCAGTGCATGGCCTATGCCGAAGTCGCCGGGCTGGCGCCGGTGGCGGGCCTGTGGGCGATCCTGCCCCCTCTGCTGCTCTATGCCCTGCTGGGTTCCTCGCCCCAGCTCTCGGTGGGGCCCGAGTCCACCACCGCCGTGATGACGGCGGCCGCGGTCGGGCCGCTGGTGGCGGGCGATCCGCGCGCCTCTGCCGGCTGCTGCAGCCTGCTGGCCCTGCTGGTGGGGCTGGTCTGTTGCGCCGGCGCCTGGGCCAGGCTCGGTTTCCTGGCTGATCTGCTCTCCCGGCCGATCCTGGTGGGCTACCTGGGCGGCGTGGCCCTGATCATGATCAGCGGCCAGCTGGGCCGGGTCAGCGGCCTGAAGCTGCAGGCCGACTCCAGCCCCGGCCAGCTGCTGGAGCTGCTGGGCCGGCTGGGGGAGATCCACCAACCCACCCTGCTGCTGGCCCTGGGGGTGCTGCTGTTCCTGCTGCTGGTGCAGGGCCGCTTCCCCCGGGCCCCGGCTCCCCTGCTGGCGGTGCTGCTGGCCATGGCGGTGGTGGCGGTGGGACACCTCGATCAGCGCGGCGTGGCCGTGATCGGCGCCATCCCGGCCGGGCTGCCCCAGCCGGCGCTGCCGCCCGCGGTGTCACCGGCCCAGTTGCGCTATCTGCTGACCGCGGCGGTGGGCATCACCCTGGTGGGCTACTCCGACAACGTGCTCACGGCCCGGGCCTTTGCCGCCAGGGGTGGTTATCGCATCGACGCCAACCAGGAACTGCTGGCCCTCGGCAGCATCAACCTGGGCAATGGCCTCATGCAGGGCTTTCCGGTGAGCAGCAGCGGCAGCCGTACCGCCATCGGCGATTCCCTCGGCAGCCGCTCCCAGCTGTTCTCCCTGGTGGCTCTGGCGGTGGTGCTGGCGGTACTGCTCTGGTTGCGGCCTGTGCTGGCCCTGTTCCCCACGGCGGCCCTGGGGGCGATCGTGATCTATGCCGCCCTGCGCCTGATCGACATCCCGGAGTTCCTGCGGCTGCACCGCTTTCGCCCCAGTGAATTCCGGCTCGCCCTGATCACCCTGGTGGGGGTGCTGCTCACCGACCTGCTCACCGGCGTGGCGGTAGCGGTGGGGCTGTCGGTGATCGATCTGTTCGCCCGGCTGGTGCGTCCCCACGACGCCGTGATGGGGATCGTGCCCCGGCTGGCGGGCCTGCACGACGTGCGCGACTGGGAGGGGGCCCGCACCATTCCGGGCCTGGTGCTGTTCCGTTTCGACGCCCCCCTCTGCTTCGCCAACGCGGAGCATTTCCGCCAGCGGGTGCTGGCGACGATCGCGGCCGAGCCCCAGCCGGTGGCCTGGTTCGTGCTCAACGCCGAAGCCATTGTCGAGATCGACATCACCGCGGCCGACGTGCTCGAGGAACTGCAGCGGGACCTGACCGCCCAGGGCATCACCTTCGGCCTGGTGCGGGTCAAGCAGGACCTCTACGCCCAGCTGGAGCGCGCCGGCCTGGTGGAGCGGATCGGGCCGCGCCTGTTCTTCCCCACCCTGCCCACGGCGATCGCGGCCTTCCAGGCCCGCTCTACGCCGGTGCCCAGCGCATGAACACCCCTCCCGAGCGCCACCAACTGGTCCTGGCGGGGGGCGGCCACAGCCACGTGCTGGTGCTGCGGCGCTGGCTGATGCGCCCGCGCTCCCGGCCGCCGCGCACCCGCCTCACCCTGGTGAGCCGCCATGGCACCGCCCTCTATTCGGGCCTGCTGCCCGCCGTGGTGGCGGCTCTGGAGCCCCCGGAGGCCGCCGCCATCGACCTGCGCCGCCTCTGCAGCCTGGCTGGCGTGGTGTTTGTGCAGGCGGAGATCACCGGGCTCGATCCGGCGGCCCGGGAGCTGCAGCTGGCTGGGCGGCCGCCGCTGCGTTTCGACCGGCTCAGCCTTGATCTGGGCGCTGTGACCGCCACCTCGGGATGGTCGGCTGGGGAGGCGATGGCCGTCAAGCCGCTGGAGCCCTTCCTGGCCTGGGCGGAGCGGCGCCATGCCGGCGAGCCCCTGGTGATCCGGGGCGGTGGGGCCGCCGCCGTGGAGCTGGCCCTGGCTTTCCGGGCCCGGGGCCTGGCCTGCCGCCTGCTGCTGCGGGGCGAGGCCCTTCACCTGGGTTCCGCCGCAGCGAACCGGGCCGGGGAACGGCTGCTCGCCCAGGCCGGCATCCCGATCCAGCGCCGGACGCCAGCCGAGGCCCCCGCTGATCTGGCCTGCACCGGCAGCCGCGCCCCCGCCTGGCTGGCGGCCGCCGGCCTGCCGGCGGACCCCGAAAGCGGCCGGGTGCTGACCCACCCCAGCCTGGCGGTGATCGGCCATCCGGAGCTGTTCGCCAGCGGCGACTGCGGCCTGATCGCCGCCGATCCCCGGCCCCCCTCGGGGGTGTGGGCGGTGCGGGCGGCGCCGGTGCTGGCGGACAACCTCGGCCGCAGCCTGGCCGAACCCTCCAGGCCGCTGCGGCCCTGGCGGCCCCAGGCGCGGGCCCTGCAGCTGCTGGGGGATGGCGGCTGGCACAGCGATGGCCCCCGGGCGCTGGCGTTCCTCGGACCGCTGGCCATGGGGCCATCAGGGTGGATCTGGCGCTGGAAGCAGCGCATCGATCGGGCCTTCATGGCCCGCTTCGCCTCGCTCCGGCCGATGGCCCCGGGCGCCATGGCCTGCCGGGGCTGCGCTGCCAAGCTGGCGGCCGCCCCGCTGGCGGCCGCCCTGGCCAGGCTCGACCCTGGCGGCCAGGCAGCGCCGGTGGAGGACGCGGCGCGGGTGGGCACCGGTGCCGATGGGGCCCTGCTGCTGCAGAGCGTCGATGGCTTCCCGGCCCTGGTGGACGACCCCTGGCTGAACGGGCGGCTCACCACCCTGCATGCCTGCAGCGACCTCTGGGCCAGCGGGGCGGCGGTGGCGAGCGTGCAGGCCCTGGTGACCGTGCCCGAAGCGGCCGAAGCGCTGCAGGAGGAGCAGCTGCTGCAGACCCTGGCCGGGGTGCGCTCGGTGCTCGATCCCCTCGGGGCCGCCCTGGTCGGCGGCCACACCCTGGAGGGCCGCGACGGGGCGGGGCTGGCCCTGGCCCTGACCGTGAACGGCCGGGTGGCACCGGCGTCCCACTGGCGTAAGGGGCCGCTGCGGCCCGGTGAGGCCCTGCTGCTGAGCCGGTCCCTGGGCACCGGCGTGCTCTTCGCCGCCGCCATGGCCGGAGCCGCCGCCCCCGCCTGGATCGAGGCGGTGCTCCGGGCGATGCAACGCAGCCAGGCGCCCCTGGTGCCGCTGCTGGCCGCCCACGGCTGCAGCGCCTGCACCGACATCACCGGCTTCGGCCTGCTGGGCCATCTCGGCGAGATGCTGGGCGCCTCCGGCGTGGGGGTGGCGGTGGAGCTCGATGCCGCCGCCATCCCCGCTTACTCCGGCGCCCTGGAGCTGCTGGAAGGGGGTTTTGCCAGCAGCCTGGCCCCCGCCAACGCCGCCGCCCTCGCCCTGCTGGAGGGGCCGGTGCGGCTGGTAGTGGCCGGTGGCGGCAGCCAGGCAGCCTCGGCCGCCCTGGCGGGGCTGTTGATCGATCCCCAGACCTGCGGACCGCTGCTGGCGGCCCTGCCGGCGGAGCGGGCGCCGGCGGCCCTGGCCGCTCTGCGCGCCGCCGGCTTCGGGGCGGCGGCGGTGATCGGACGGGTGGTCAGCCGGAGGGAGGCTGCTGCAACGTCACCAGACCCCGGCTGATCAGCTGGCGGGCGGCGTCCGGGGCCGCCTGGCCCCCCAGATCCATGGATGTGACGGCATGGCCGTCAAGGTCGTGGTCGTAGCAGCGGTCGTAGTAATCGAGCATCTGACGGCAGGCGGAGGGCCAGTCGCCCTGCTCGATCGCCGCCAGGGCCAGGGCGGTGCGCTGGGGACCCAGCCGCCGGGCGATGCGCCGGGTGGCCTCCGCCAGGGCGAGGGGATCCTGGGCGCCGTAGATCTGCACCAGGTGGGCCACCCGCTCCTCCAGCGGCCGCTGCACCGCCAGCACCGGCGCCGCCTTCATCTGGCGCCACAGGCCGGCGGGGATGCGACAGCGCCCCACCATGGCGCTCTCGGCCTCCAGCCAGATCTGCTCGGCCCCGGCCAGGGGGGCCAGGGCGGCGGCCAGCCGATTCTCGTAGTGCTCGCTGCTGGGCTGCTCCGGCAGGCCCAGGCCGCCGAAGCTGCTGCCGCGGTGGTGGGCCAGGCCCTCCAGATCCACCACCGCCGCCCCCAGCTCCTGCAGGGCCAGCAGCAGTGCGGTCTTGCCGCTGCCGGTGCGCCCCCCCAGCAGCCGCACGGGCCAGGGCCGCTCGAACAGCTCCAGCACCCAGCGCCGGTAGCTCTTGTAGCCCCCCTC
>JBBQIH010000006.1:0-18962 GCA_038324725.1 Cyanobacteriota bacterium
CACCAGCAGCACCAGCAGCACCAGCCAGGGCAGGTAGAACCAGGGGGGGCCGGGGTGGTTGTACAGCACCGTGGTGAAGCGCTGCAGGTTGCTGAACCCCAGGAACCCGCCCAGGAAGTCAGCGCCGTTGACGACGGCCGCCGCCGCGTACCAGGGGGCGCTCACCCCCAGGAAGAGGGCCACCATGGCCAGCAACGGACGCCAGCGCAGCCAGGCCCGCCAATGGCCCGTGAGCAGCAGGAAGACCACCACCACCAGGCCGGGCAACAACAGACCCACCGGGCCCTTGGCCAGCACAGCGATCGCCGCGAACAGCGCCATGGCCACCCGGCCGAGGCCCGCCCGCCAGGGGTCGCTGCGGTGGCGATGGGCCAAGAGGAAGCCGAACAACGCCAGGCTGATGGCGCTGGACAGGAACATGTCCGTGGTGGAGGTGCGTCCCCAGCCGATCCAGCCCGGGGTCGTGGCGATCACCCCAGCCGCCACCGCCGCCCGCAGCACCCGGGGCCGGCCGGCTTCGCCCGCCGGGGACCAGGCCAGCATCAGGCCGAAGCCCGCGACCACCACGGCACTGGCGGCAATGGCCACCGGCAACCGGGCGGCCCACTCGCTGACCCCGAACAACTGGAAGCTGAGGCCCACCATCCAGTACCCCCAGACGGGGTAATCGAAGAAGCGCTCGCCGTTCCACCAGGGGGTGATCCAGTCGCCCCGCTCCAGCATCTGGTGGCCCACCTCAACGAACAGGGCCTCGGTCTTGTCCATCAGACCGAGGCTGCCCAGGCCCTGGAAGAAGGCCAGCCAGCAGAGCAGAAGCAGCCAGAAGCCGCTCAGCACCCAGATCATCCGCCGGTGCATCCGGGCGCTGGCACGCTCCGGCAGGGCCCCATGGGCAGCAGGCACCATCCTTGGAGAACGGCAAGGTCAAGAGGAAAGTTAAGGCCGGGCGCCGCCACCGTGTGCAACAGCTGACGGCGGACCCTGCTCAGGGGGTGTTCCAGACGAAGCGCGAGGACGCTGCGTACTTCCAGACGAAGTCAACGGCGATCCCCGCCAGCAGGGCCAGGAGCGGCTGCGGGGTGATCTGGCGGAAGAAGGCGGAGGACACCCCGACGTTGGCCGCCATCCCCAGAGATGTGACGAGCAGAAAGCGGATCAGGCCAAAGACCAGCGCCATGCCGCTGAGCTGCTGGGAGCGGAAGGTCAGCACGTTGTTGATCAGATAGTTGGAGCAGCCGGCACAGACCACAGCGACCACCTGGGCCTGCTCAAAGCCCAGTCCGGCCACCTGCTGCATCAGGGCGAACACCAGCAGGTGAATGCCGATACCGGTGGCGCCCACCAGGGCAAAGCTGACGGCCCGCCGCGGCACCATCCGCAACAGCAGGGTGTGCAGGATCGAGACGCCAAGGTCCCAGATCACCGCCAGATTCAGCTTCGACTCTCCAGCCTTGCGGGGCTGGAATCGCAGCGGCACCTCCGCCACCACCAGGTGACCGTGGCTGAGCGCCAGCAATTCGTAAAGAAATTTGAACCCGTTGACATCCACTTGGCGGACAAAAGGCAGGCACCGCTCCGGACGCAGCGCGAAGAAGCCGCTCATGTAGTCGGTGAGATGGCGGTAACGGGGCAAGCTGAAACGGGCCACCGAATTGGCCCAGGTGGAGTTCCGCTCGCGCTGCTCGCTCAGGCCCATGATGCTGGCCTGATGGTGGAACCGGCTGCCGATCAACAGATCGGCACCACCCTCCAGCAGGGCTGAAACGGCGTGGGCCACGGAGGCGGGTTCGTGCTGGCCATCGCTGTCCATGACCACCACGACATCGCCGGTTGCATCCAGAATGCCTTCCTTGATGGCACTGGAGAGACCAAAACGCCCCACCCTGCGGATCAGCCTGACGCTGTCGTAGCGATGGGCCAGCTGACGGACTTTTTCGGATGTTCCGTCGTTGGAATCATCATCGACGAAGAGCAATTCAAGATCGTATTGAGCTCCCAACGACAGCAATGCGGTGACGATGGGCTCAACGTTGTCGCATTCGTTGAACGTGGGCAGGACGACGGACAGCCGCAACACATCACCAGCTTCAGTCATCAGGAGGGTTGCCCATGTGTTGGAAGCCGTCAGTGGGCAGTTACTTGATGTACTCCTTCAGAACGCCATTGCGGTTGGGATGGCGCAGCTTGCGCAGCGCTTTAGCTTCAATCTGACGGATGCGCTCGCGCGTCACGTCGAAGATCTGACCGATCTCTTCCAGCGTCTTCATCCGGCCGTCATCCAGGCCGTAGCGCAGGCGCAGAACGTCGCGCTCGCGCGGGCTGAGGGTGGCCAGGACACCTTCAAGATCCTCCCGAAGCAGGTTTTTGGCCACATCCTGCTCAGGATTCTCGATGTCGGCCTCAATGAAGTCGCCCAGCCTGGAGTCTTCCTCCTTACCGATGGGCGTTTCCAGGGAGATCGGCAGCTGGGCCGATTTGGCGATGAAGCGCAGCTTCTCGATCGTCATCTCCATGCTCTCGGCGATCTCTTCTTCCGTGGGCTTACGGCCGAATTCCTGCGAGAGGGTCTTGGTGGTCTTCTTGATCCGGGAGATCGTCTCGTAGAGGTGAACGGGCAGCCGGATCGTGCGGCTCTGGTCGGCAATCGCGCGGGTGATCGCCTGGCGGATCCACCAGGTGGCATAGGTGGAGAACTTGTAGCCCTTCTCGTGGTCGAACTTCTCAGCAGCACGAATCAGTCCGAGGCTGCCCTCCTGGATCAGGTCCTGGAAGGAAAGACCCCGGTTCATGTATTTCTTGGCGATCGACACGACCAGCCGCAGGTTCGACTGGACCATCTTTTCCTTGGCCCGCCGGCCCAGCATCAGGCGCCGACGGAACTTGATCAGCGGCATGTCGAAGATGCCCGCCCATTCCTTGCTGTCAGGGAAATGGCCCTTGTCGGCCTCAAATTCGGCCGCCTTCTCCTCCAGTTCGAGCAGGTCGGCGATCTTGCGGGCCAGCTCAATCTCCTCATCGGGCCGGAGCAGACGGATTCGGCCGATCTCCTGGAGATAGACGCGAATCGAATCCTCGGTGTAGACCCCCTTGGGCCCCACCTTGATGCCGGCCAGGGCCTTGGCGCTCTTGGCCTCCTTGGGAGCGTCGGCGCCGGCCTCCGGCTGGTCATCAACGCCGTCGAGGCTTTCCTCGAGGACCACCACCACGGGCTTGGCGGTGGTTTTCGCTGCCGTCTTGGGGGCAGTTTTGGCGGCGGTTGTCGGGGTGGCTTTCGCGGTGGTCTTGGCCGCAGGCTTTGCAGCCGCCTTGGCGCGGGGGGGCGTCTTCCTGGCCGTCGCAGATGCTGCCGCGGCCGCCGGCTCGATCGGCATCACGTCCCCGTTGGCAGTGACGGTGGCAAGGATTTCAGGAACAGCAACTTTGGCCTTGGCGGCGACTGGGCTCATGGAAACGACGCGAAAAGGGAGAGGAGGCGGGGCAGGACTGGCGGAGACGACCCGCTCGATCCGTCGGGGCTCAGGGGGCGAGATCTTGACCTGGAGCTCCCATCCTTCAAGGACCCGGCACGAAGCAGGTCGGGAGGGCGAGGAGAGCAACAGGACGTCGCGGGATGGATGACCCCCGTCACGGAGCCCCTGAGTCTGGATCGTGGATGGATCGCTCCAGGAGCGCGAATGGGATGGGAAGAACGGCCAGAGCCGGTGCAGGGCTGTCACGGGTGGTCTCAGACCGGAGAAATGGCAAGGGAGTAGTTCCCTGCATCCTCAGCGGGTCTTCCCTGTGGACGGAACTCTGCGCGGTTCCGACGGCAGCCTTGCGAGCCGCCCAGTTCCGCCATCCTAGGAATGGCGTGAGATCTTTGCAAGATTGCCAGCCAGCTTCACACCCCCTCTGCTCGGGACAGCCGCTCCAGGCTGGCTGGAGGTCTGGCTGGAAGCCGGCCGGGAAGGGCGGATCTTCACCTACGCCAACCCCGAAGCCCTCGCCATCGGCGTGGGGGATCTGGTGCGGGTCCGTCTCCAGGGGCGGCCCCACACCGGCCTGGTGGCGGCCACGGCGACGGTCTGCCCGGCCGCCATGGAGGGCCGGCCGATCCTGCCGCTGGAAGCGGTGCTGCAGAGCGCCGCGATCGATCCCCAGTGGCAGGTATTGCTTGAGGCGGTGGCCCGGCAATGCCACACAGGCCTGTTCCGCACCCTGAAAAGCGCCCTGCCGCCCGGCTGGCTGGGGCAGGCCCGCCGCCCGCCCGCAGGCCAGGGGCGGATCCTCTGGACGGTGCGGCTCAACCCCGACTCCATCGCGGTGACCAGCCACCCCCGCCAGCAGGAGCTTCTTGACCATCTTGCCAGCCACGGGGGAGCGCGGCTGTTGCGTGATCTGGTCCAGGAGGCCGGCTTCGGACGCAGCCTGATCGGCACGATGGAGCGCCGCGGGCTGCTCCTGAAGGAGTCCGGCCGCAGCCCGGCGCGGGCCAGCGGCGCTGGGGCCACCCCCCTGGAGCTCCCCCAGCGGGCCAGCCCGGCCCAGGCCGAGGCGATGGCGGCGATCGCCGACGCCCCACCCGGCCAGGCCCTGCTGCTGTGGGGCGTGACCGGATCCGGCAAGACCGAGGTCTACCTGCAGGCCACTGCCCGGGAGCTGGCGGCGGGGCGCAGCGTGCTGATCCTGGCGCCGGAGATCGGCCTCATCCCCCAGTTGCTGGATCGCTGCCGGCGGCGCTTCGGCGTGGCGGTGATCGAATATCACAGCGGCATGGGCGATGGCGAGCGGGTCGTGGCCTGGCGCCGCTGCCTTGAGGCCGCCCTGCACCAGGAGCCCTGCCTGGCCGTCGGCACCCGCTCCGCCGTCTTCCTGCCGCTGGGCCACCTGGGCCTGATCGTGCTCGATGAGGAACACGACGCCTCCTACAAGCAGGAGAGCCCCATGCCCTGCTACCACGCCCGGGAGGTGGCCCGGCTGCGGGCCCACCAGACCGGGGCCAGGCTGGTGCTCGGCAGTGCCACGCCCTCGCTGGAAACCTGGTGGCGCTGCCAGCCGGGGCCACAGGGCCTGCCCGGCGACACCCGCCTGTTGCCGCTGCCGGAGCGCATCGGCCAGCGGCCCCTGCCGCCGGTGCGGCTGGTGGACATGCGCCAGGAGCTGGTCGACGGCCATCGCCGCCTGATCAGCCGCCCCCTGATGGCCCGGTTGGAGAAGCTGCCGGAGACGGGCGAGCAGGCCGTCGTGCTGGTGCCGCGGCGCGGCTACCGCTCCTTCCTGAGCTGCCGCAGCTGCGGCGAGGTGGTGCTCTGCCCCCACTGCGACGTGGCCCTGACCGTGCATCGCGGCCCCCGGGCCGGCGGCCAGGGGGGCCGGGAGTGGCTGCGCTGTCACTGGTGCGACCACCGCCAGGAGATGGGCGACCGCTGCGGCCACTGCGGCTCCACCGCCTTCAAACCCTTCGGTGCCGGCACCCAGCGGGTGATGGAGCAGCTCGCCACGGAGCTGGAGGGCCTGCGGCTGATCCGGTTCGACCGTGACACCACCCGGGGCCGGGATGGCCATCGCCGCCTGCTGGAACGCTTCGCGGCCGGCGAGGCGGATGTGCTGGTGGGGACCCAGATGCTGGCCAAAGGCATGGACCTGCCGGCGGTGACCCTGGCGGCGGTGCTGGCGGCCGACGGCCTGCTGCACCGGCCGGACCTGCGCGCCTCGGAGCAGTGCCTGCAGCTGCTGCTGCAGCTCGCCGGCCGGGCCGGTCGGGGCGAACGCCCCGGCGAGGTGCTGGTGCAGACCTACAGCCCCGACCATCCCGTGATCCGGCACCTGGTGGACGGCCGCTACGGGGCCTTCCTGGCCGAGGAGCTGGAGCTGCGGCGCCAGGGCGGCATGGTGCCCTTCGGGCGGGCCTGCCTGCTGCGACTGGCCGGTCCCACCGCCAGCGGCACCGCCACGGCCGCCGCCACCCTGGCCGAAAGGATCCGCCCCGCCCTGGAGAAGGCCGGCTGGGTGCTGATCGGGCCGGCACCCGCCCCGGTGGCCAGGGTCGCGGGCCGCAGCCGCTGGCAACTGCTGCTGCACGGTCCTGGCACTGCGGTCCTGCCCCTGCCCCCCGAAAGCGACCTGCGGCGGTCCTTGCCCCCGGGGGTCAGCCTGACGATCGATCCCGACCCGCTGGAGCTCTGAAGATTGGCGCCGGCGGGGAGGGCCTCAGGCCGGCAATTCCGGCAAGCCGAAGCCCAAGCGGCGGCGGGTCGCCTGCAGGGCGAGCACCAGCGGCAGGAGCAGGCCCACCGCCGCCGCCCCCACCCCCAGGCCACTCCAGCGCCAGCAGCGCAGCTCCAGCACGTTGATCTGACCGGTCTGCAGGGGCCAGACCAGCTGACGCCGCCCGCCCCGCTCGCCTGGAGGGGCGGGAATGAGACCGGAGGGGGCCGCCTGCAGGACGGCCGCCGGCCGCACCGGGGCCAGGACGACCGCCAGATCCAGCCCTGGGATCGCCTCCAGCGACTGCAGATCAAGCTCCAGCAGCAGGTGCTGGCGCACGCCCAGCAACCAGTTGCGCTCCTCCCAGCGGACCACGGGAGCGGCCAGGGTGACGCCGCTGAGCTGGCCCGCCACCTCAAGGCTGCCGACCAGGGCCCCGAGGGCCTCGCCGGCCGGCAACACCGGGGTGGCGAGGATCTGCTCCCCACTCCCCTCCGACAGCCGAAACGAACCGGGGGAAGGGATCTGGGGCTCATGCCCCTCCAGCGCCGCGACGAACCGCTTCTGCCAGGGGCTCGGCGGGCCGCCGGAGCTGCGCAGCTGGTGGCTCACCTGCAGCCGCCCGGGCCCCTCGAAGCGCAGCTCGGTGCGCACCTCCATGCAGCCCCCCAGCAGGGAGGCCAGCAGCAGCAACACCACCGCCACCACCACCGCGAAGCCAACCGGGGCCCGGGTGGGGCCCACCGGCGGTGGCGGCGGTGGCTCGGGTCGTCGGCGGGAGAGGCGGGAAACGCCGCCACCGACCCCTTCGAGGGGGGTGGTGCCGGCGAGATCCGGCAGGGTGAGCGACCAGTTGCCGGGACGGCGCAGCTCCGGGGCCTCCAGCACCATCAGCAGCGCCTTGGCCTGGGCGCGCAACGTCGGGTCCTGGCAGCGCACCAGGCCCCGGCAGCAGGCGGCGGCCTGGTCGGTGCGGCCCTGGCCCATCAGGGCGGTGGCCATCAGCAGCCTCAACTCGGCGCCGGCAGCGGTGAGCGGCGAACGCTCCTCCTGGAGGGGCTCCAACAGCCGCAGCACCTGGCCGTACTCGCCGCGATCCAGGGCCCACCGGGCCTCGGCCAGCGGATCCTCAGGCATGCAGCAAGCCGGGGCTCCCCACCACCATGGTGCCGATGCCGGCGTTGGTGAACACCTCCAGCAGCAGGGAATGGGCCACCCGGCCATCGATGATGTGGGCCGCCTTCACCCCCTGGGCCAGGGCCCGGATGCAGCATTCGGTCTTGGGCGTCATCCCACCGTCCACCACGCCGTCCGTGATCAGCTGGCGGGCCTCCGAAAGGCTGAGCTGGCGGATCAGGCTGGTGGGGGCGGTGCGATCGCGCAGGATGCCGGGGGTGTCGGTGAGCAGGATCAGCTTCTCCGCCTGCAGGGCGGCCGCCAGCTCCCCGGCCACGGTGTCGGCATTGATGTTGTGGGCCAGGCCATCGGCATTGGGGGCCACGCTGGAGATCACAGGGATGTAACCGCTGGCCAGCAGGGGGGCCAGCACCGAGGGGTCCACCCGCGCCACGTCGCCCACCACGCCGAGGGTGCCATCGCCCATGGTGCGGGCCTGCACCAGGCCGCCATCGCTGCCGGAGAGGCCCACGGCCCGGCCCCCCACCCGGTTGAGGCCATTGACGATCTGCTTGTTGACCCGGCCCACCAGCACCATTTCCACCACGTCCATGGTGTCGGGGCAGGTGACCCGCAGACCGTCCTGGAAGCGGGGCTCGATCGCCAGTCTCTCCAGCCACTGATTGATCTCCGGGCCACCCCCGTGCACCACCACCGGCTGGACGCCAACGCAGGCCAGCAGGGCGAGGTCGCGGAACACGGCCTCGCGCAGGTCTTCGCGCACCATGGCAGCCCCGCCGTACTTGATGACGATGCGGCGGCCGGCGAAACGCTGGATGTAGGGCAGGGCCTCACTGAGCACGGACACCCGCAGGGTATCTTCCGAGCTGATGTGCCGATCGGGACTCAAGGGACGGGGGCGGCGAGGGGCGGATCGGAGGGAGCGGGTGCCGGCAGCAGGCTCAGTGTCAGGCGGCCAGGGCCAGCCTGTTGCAGATCAGCGTTGAGGCCGGGACCGAAGAAGCGGCCCAGCCGCTCCTGGCGATCCTGCCAGCGCTCGAACGGCACCCCCTCGCAGTCGATCGTGAAGCGCAGCCCATAGCCGCCGTCGTGGTCGAGCTCCTCAACGGCCAGCAGCTGGGGAGGGGCCTCCTCATCCCAGAGCTTGAGGGCTTCGAGGGAACTTTCCAGGTGGGCCTTCTGGCCATAGCGCCAGCGGGTGACGTCGGCCAGGAGTTTGCGCAGCGGCTCATTCTCAGGCAACTGTCGCAGATCACGCAGCTGGGCCGCGGGGGTGAGGCGCTCGGCGGGGGGCAGCTCAGAGGACTTCAGGGCCAGCCCCCCCAGCAGGATCGGCACGCCATAAAACACACCGGCCAGGCTGATGTTGGGGCTGTCGGTCGCGTAGGCGATCGAACCGATCACGGTGAGGACGGCACCAGCCACGGTCACCAGACTGCCGGGGGAGAGAAACGCTTGCATCCCCCCATTGTCCAGCAGCGGGGGCCAGGATGGGGCGCCGCCCCGCCAGCCCCATGGCCAGCCAGCCCGACAGCCAGCCCGATCTCTCCACCGCCAGTCCTGAGGATCCCGGCACAGCCGCAGCCACTCCCTGGAGCGCGGTGGAAGCCCCTTCAACGGCTGAACTGCTCTGCCAGCTCGGGGAAGACCGGCTCTGGCTGCTGCGCCAGCTCGACAGCGGCCGCTGGGGCCAGTGGCGGCTCGATCTGGCGGCCCTGGAGCGGGAACTGGGTCAGCTGATCGACCAGGCCGGCGAACGGCTCTGAATCAGGACCCGAATTCAGAAGGGAATGTCGTCGTCGTCGCCCAGGGGCACCAGTGGGGAGGTGTCCCACACGGGCGCCGCCGCCTCGACGGGCGCGGCGCTGGCGGGGCGGGTTGGGGCCGGAGCCGGGGCCCGGCGGGGCGCCGGTGTCGCGGCCGGGCCAGCGGCAGCGGGACGGGGTGCCGGCTGGGGGGCAGGGGCTGGTGGGGCCTGGTTCTGGGCCTGGGGGACTGCCGCGCCGGGGCTGAGGGGATGGAGCCGCGCCAGGGTGAACTCGGCCCGCTTCTCCTTGGTCCCGTCCTGCCGGGTGACGGTGTTCATGCGCAGCCGCCCCTCGAGGACGAGCCGCTGACCCACCTGAACCCTGTTCTGCAGATCCTGGGCGAGATTGCCCCAGCCCACCACCTTCAGCTGACCCGGCGGATCATCGAGCCGCAGGCCCTCGATCTGCACGGCCATTTCGGCCACCGGCGTCTGGTTGTCCTGGGTGTAACGCACCTGGGGCGCCTCCAGGACATCCACCTCCAGCAAGCAGTGATTCACGCCAGGACCAACGGATGGGAGGCCCCATCCTGAAGCATCCTCCCCGCGGGATCGAGGGCGGTCCGCCCGGTGGCTCCGGCGTCTATGGGGGCGGCGATGGCCACGATCGGGCGGTCGGCAGGATCTGGCTGATCGCCGGCACCGGGGAAGGGCCGCCCCTCGCCCAGCGGCTCCTGGCCAGCGGCTGGCGCCTGAAGGTGTCGGTGGTGAGCCGGGCCGCCGCCCTGGCCTACGGCGCCCACCCCGACCAGGAGCTGGCCGTGGGGGCAATCGGCGGCCCGCAGGGGCCGGAGGCGGGGGTGACCGCCGAACTGGGCGAGCCCTACACCTGGGTGATCGACGCCACCCATCCCTTCGCCATCCGCATCAGCGCCGCCCTCGCCCACACCTGCGCCGTCCTGGGGCAGCCCCTGCTGCGATTGCAGCGAGCCGATCTCAACACCGCAGGCGCGTCGCTGCTGGGCGATCTGGCCAGCCTCGGCGCCCACTGCCGGCCGGGCGAGCGGGTGCTGCTGGCGATCGGCGCCCGCCGCCTCGGCGACGCCGTGGCGGCCGCGCCGAAGGCCCTGCATCACGCCCGCCTGCTGCCCCATGGTGAGGCCCTGGCGCTGGCCCTGGCCGCCGGACTGGCGCCGGAGCGGCTGGCCCCGCTGCGGCCCAGCAGCGACGGCGGCGTCGAGCGGGCCCTCTGCCGCCACTGGGGCATCGAAGCGGTGCTCTGCCGCCGCTCCGGCGGCGCCAACGAAGCCCAGTGGCACCGGATCTGCGCCGACCTGGGGCTGCGCCTGCTGCTGCTGCAGCGCCCCCCGGAACCCGGCCAGGCGGAAGCCCTGCCGCTGCAGGAGCTGGTGCAACGGCTGGGCCAGAGTGGCCCCCATGCCTGATCCCGACCCCATACCCCTGGCCCTGGTGCTCACCACCGAAGCCGACCGGGACCGGGCCGAGGCCCTGGCCCTGGCGCTGCTGGAACGGGGTCTGGTGGCCTGCGCCAGCCTGCACCCGGTGCTGTCGTTGTACCGCTGGCAGGGGCAACTGGAGCGCAGCGAGGAGGTGCAGCTGCTGCTCAAGACGAGCCCCGAGCGGCTGGAGGCACTGCGCCGCACCCTGGGGCAGCTGCACAGCTACGACACGCCCGAATGGATCCACTGGCGAGCCAGCAGCGAGGGGCCCTATGGGCACTGGTTGCAGCAGCAGCTGCCGCTCAGCCAGCCGCCAATCAGCCCAGGTGGCGGCCCACCAGCTCCGGCAGGGAAGCCAGGGGGCGCGGACCCAGCTGGGTGACCACCTGGCCGGCGCAGAGCGAACCAAGCTGACCGCAGCGCTCCAGGCTCTCGCCCCTGGTGTGGCCGTAGAGGAAGCCGGCGGCATAGAGGTCGCCGGCGCCGGTGGTATCCACCAGGGGGCCGAGCTGGAACGGCTCGATCGCCAGGGTGGTGTCACCGCTCAGCAGCAGGGAACCCCGCTCGCTGCGGGTGAGGGCCGCCAGCTTGCAGCGGCCCCGCACCTGATCGGCAGCCACTTCGAAGCTGTCAGTCTCGTAGAGGGAGGTGATCTCGGTCTCGTTGGCGAACAGCACATCGACGTGACCATCGACCAGCTCCTGGAAGCTCTGGCGATGACGTTCCACACAGAAGGCATCGGAGAGGGAGAGGGCCACCTCGCCGCCACTGGCACGCATCACCTCGGCGGCGGCGATGAAGGCGCGCTTGGCCTCCTCGCTGTCCCAGAGGTAGCCCTCGAGATACAGCACCTTGGCCTGGCCCACCATGTCCAGATCGAGGTCGGCGGGATCCAGGCCCACCGACGCCCCCAGGTAGGTGCACATGGTGCGCTGGGCATCGGGGGTGACCAGGATCAGGCAGCGGGCGGTCGAGGGTCCGCTGCTGGCCGGTGGCGTTTCGAAGCGAGCCCCGACGGCCCGGATGTCGTGGGCGAAGATCGCCCCGAGCTGGTCGTCCCTGACCCGGCCGATGAACCCGGCCTGGCCGCCCAGCTGGGCGATGCCGGCCAGGGTGTTGGCCGCCGATCCGCCGGAGGTCTCGAGCCCGGCGCCAACGCTGGCGTAGAGCCGCTCGGCCTGGGATTCGTCGACTAGGGCCATGGTGCCCTTGGCGAGGTCGTGGGCCTCGAGGAAGGCGTCATCGGCCTGGACGAGGACATCGACGATGGCATTGCCGATGCCGACGACATCAAAGCGCTTGGCGGTGCTGGTCAAGGGGAGGGGGATGGGGAAGAGGTGGCTGGGTCTCAGACGCTGAGCAGGGCCCGCTTGGGGCCGTGGATCGGATCCTCGACCACGATCGTCTGATCCCGCTTGGCACCGAGGGAGACGATGGCGATCGGGACCTCCATCAACTCGGCCAGGAAGCGCAGGTAGGCCATGGCCGTGGGGGGCAGATCCTCCAGGGCACGGCACTCGGCCGTGGAGCACTGCCAGCCCGGCAGGCTCCTGAACACGGGACGGCAACGGGCGAATTCGTCCGAGCTGCTGGGGAAGTAATCGATGCGGCGGCCGTCGAGTTCGTAGGCCACGCACACCTGGATTTCGTCCAGCTCATCGAGCACGTCGAGTTTGGTGATCGCCAGGCAGTCGAGGCCGTTCACCTGCACCGCATAACGGCCGATGACCCCGTCGAACCAACCACAACGGCGACGGCGGCCGGTGGTGGTGCCGAATTCACCGCCGCGGTCGCAGAGGTGGTCGTTGAGGCTGCCCTCCAGTTCGGTGGGGAAGGGGCCTTCGCCGACGCGGGTGGTGTAGGCCTTGGCGACGCCGATCACCCGGTCGATCAGGGTGGGGCCCACGCCGGCGCCGATGCAGGCTCCGCCCGACACGGGGTTGGAGGAGGTGACGTAGGGATAGGTGCCGTGGTCGAGATCCAGCAGCGTGCCCTGGGCGCCCTCGAACAGGATGTTCTTGCGGGCCCGGGCCGCCTCGTGGATGGTGCGGGTGCAATCCACCACGTGGGGGGCCAGCCGGCGGCCGTAGGCGGCGTACTCCTCGATCACCGCGTCCGCATCCAGGGCAGGGATGCCATAGACCTTTTCGAGCAGGTCGTTCTTCTCGGCCAGGGGGCCGAGCAGCCGATCGCGCAGACAGTCCGGATCGAGCAGGTCGATCACCCGGATGCCGTTGCGCTGGGATTTATCGGCATAGGTGGGACCGATGCCCCGGCCCGTCGTGCCGATGCGGCGATCACCCCGGCGCTGCTCCATCGCCAGATCAAGCAGCCGGTGGTACGGCATCGTGACGTGGGCCGTGGAGGCCAGCTTCAGCCCGGAGACGTCGATCTCCAGTTCCAGCAGGGTGTCGATCTCGCCCAGCATCACCTTGGGATCGACCACCGTGCCGGAACCGATCAAGCAGATGGTGTCCGGATAGAGGATCCCGGAGGGGATCAGGTGCAGCTTGAGGATCCGATCCTCAACGACGATGGTGTGCCCGGCGTTGACACCGCCCTGATAGCGGACCACGACATCGGCGGAGCGACTCAGCAGATCGGTGATCTTGCCTTTCCCCTCGTCACCCCATTGCGCACCGATGACGACAACATTGGCCAAGGACACAGCGGCCCGTAGCCGCTTCTAAGCACAAGGGGAGAGCTTCTCAGATCGGGGTCCCCTTCGTCAAAGGTTCAGGCCCCACGCAGCGCGGACGCCTCGGCTTTCTTGAGCTCCTTCTCCAGCCGGCTGCGCAGCGCCTCGGGCAGGGGGCGGTTGGCGTAGCCGGCGTAGTGGGCCGCCAGGGAATTCACCGCGGTCTGCATGGTGGTGAAGGAAGCCAGGCTGTGGATGTCCTGACGGGGGCGGTAGAGGGCGGTGTAGCCATTGATCAGCTGACGGGCCTGCAGCTCCGCCTCCTGGTGGGCGGGATCCTCCTGGGGCAGGGCAATGGTGGTCAGCAGGGTCTGGGCCACGCTGACGGTGTCATCGACGTAGTTGCCGCTGAGGCCGGCGGTGGCCTGGCTGCAACCGCTCAGTCCGAGACAGAGACACAGGCCGAGGGCCAGAAAGGGACGGAGCAGGCTGCGGCGCAGAAAGGCGACCAAGGGAGGAACGGCGTCTGCCGAAATCCTACGGGGATGCACCCGGCAGCTCGAGCAGCTGCTCGAGGGCGGCGTCGGCCGTCAACTCCCGCTTGCCCGTGTCGCCGCTGCGGTCCACCAGCTCCACATTGCGCTCCCCGGCGGCCCGGCCCACCACCAATCGCCAGGGGATGCCGATCAGGTCGGCGTCCTTGAACTTCACCCCGGCCCGCTCGGGGCGGTCATCGAGCAGCACGTCGCACCCCCCCACACGCAACCGTTCGTAGAGCTCCTCGGCTAGGGCCACCTGGACCGGATCCTGGCTGCTGGCGATGATGATGATCACGGTGTAGGGCGCGATCGCCACGGGCCAGCGGATCCCATCGGCGTCATGGTTCTGCTCCACGGCAGCCTGGGCCAGGCGGGACACGCCGATGCCGTAGCAGCCCATCCAGAGGGGCTCCTCGCTGCCGGCCTCATTGGTGAAGCGGGCTTCCAGGGCCTCGGAATACTTCCGCCCCAGCTGAAAGATGTGACCCACCTCAATGCCCCGGGCCGCCGCCAGCCGCTGGGACGGATCGTGCTGGCAACGGTCTCCCGGCTGGGCCGCCCGCAGGTCCACCACCTCGGGCAGCGGGCAGAGCTCACCCCAGCGCGCCCCCACCAGGTGCTCATCGCTGCGGTTGGCCCCGCAGACGAACGCCTCCAGATCGGCGGCGGAGGGATCGGCCAGGCGCAGCAGCGGCGGGGCAGCCACGCGGGCCTCACCCTGGCGCAGGGCCGGATCCTCCAGATGGGGGCCCAGGAAGCCGAAGGGGACGGGGTCGCAGAGGTGCTCGGCCAGCAGCGGCACGATCTCCAGCAGGGCTCCGGCGTCAGGGCAGAGGGCCGTCACCGCGTTGGCCAGCTTGACGTCGTTGAGCTGCTGGTCGCCCCGCAGGCACACCAGCACCCCGCGGGGGGGCGCCGCCGCGAACCGGGCCAGCAGCAGCAGCACCTTCAGGGTCTGGGTGGGGTCGAAGCCATGGGCAGCACAGAGCTCCTCGATGCTCTTCTGGGCGGGCGTGGGCAGGGGCTTGCAGGCGCCGGCCTCCAGGGGAACCGGCGGGGCCGGTAGGGAGACGGCCCGCTCCTGGTTGGCGGCATAGCGGCCATCGGGACTGGCCAGGATCAGGTCCTCGCCCGCCTCGGCGGTGACCATGAACTCCTGGCTGGCGGAGCCGCCGATGGCGCCGCTGTCCGCCTCCACGGCCACGGTCCGCAGGCCACAGCGCTCGAAGATGCGTCGGTAGGCCCCGTCCATGGCGGCGTAGGTGCGCCGCAGGCAGGCCTCGTCGGCATGGAAGGAATAGGCGTCTTTCATGATGAATTCGCGCCCCCGCATCAGGCCGAAACGGGGCCGGATCTCATCACGGAACTTGGTCTGGATCTGATAGAGGCAGACCGGCAGCTGGCGGTAGGAGCGCAGCAGGTCGGCCGCCAGCTCCGTGACCACCTCCTCGTGGGTGGGACCGAGCCCCAGGGAGCGCTCCTGGCGATCCACCAGGTGGAACATGATCCCCTCCCCGGCGGTGTAGCCATCCCAACGGCCGCTGCGGCGCCAGAGATCAGCGGGCTGGAGCTGGGGCAGCAGGGTTTCGAGGGCGTCGACGGCGGCCATCTCCTCCCTCACGATGGCGGAGATCTTCTGGAGCACCCGCCACAGCAGGGGCAGATAGGCGAAAATCCCCGGCGCCAGCCGCCGCATGTAGCCCGCCCGCAGCAGCAACTTGTGGGAGGTGATTTCTGCTTCGGCCGGGTCGTCCCGAAGCGTCACCAGCATCAGGCGGGAGACGCGCATGGAGAAAGTCCGGCTCGGCGCTGGACGCTATCACCGCAGGCCCGCTGACACCGGCAGCGGAAGGGGCGAGGAGTGAGTCACCGCAACGGCCTTACCCCCATGTGGCAAGACCTTCCACCAACGAAAAACTCTGCTATGGTCAGCCGCTAGTCCAGCGTGTCCAGCACCAGTCTCAATGCTTGCTCACCCTGCCCAGGCCGGCTCACCCATGGGCGGCCCCCCTGCGTCGGTGGTTCTGACGGCTTCGGTGACGCCGTCGCAGACATTGCAGGCTGAGTCCGGCGCTGAGGCCGAGACCCTGATCGGCATCGATGAGGTGCAGCGTTCCCTGAATCGATCCCGCGCCTCGGTGTACCGCTACACCAACACCGACCCGCGCAATCTCAACCCCCCCTTCAATCCCCGCAAACTCAATCCCGAGTACCGCAGCGACCAGAAGGAGCCCCTTGTCTTCCACCCCCACGAAGTGGCCCGCTTCGCCCGTGATGTCCTGCGCATCAAGGAGGTGACGGTGGAGGTGCTCAACTCCCCCTCCACCGCCACCCAGCAGCTGCTGGCTTCGATCCTGGAGGAGTTGCGGGCGATCCGCGCCCAGCTCGACGGGGCCGAGGTCCCCCCCGCCGACCTCCACCTGCACCGCCAGCAGCACTCCCAATCACGCCCCGCGGCCTGAGATCGGCAACCCTGTCCAAATCCGCCGGCGGGGGGCCGACCGGGCCGATCGGTGGCAGAATCAGACCAACAACCTTCGTTCTCTGTCCAGTGCACCGGTCCGTCCGCTGCACGACTGCATGGATCACGTCCAACCCGCCCACCAACCCCTTCATTCCGCTCCCCGCTCCGACTCCGATCGAGGAACCAGCTCACCCCTCGCCCTCGCCGCCACGGGCGACACCGAACCCACTGGAGAGCCCGACAGTCCGGGACCCAGATTCCCTAGTTCCGGCAGCGGCGTTGATGCTTCCGCCGACCTGTTCTTCGACCAACCCTTCGGCGCCGTGGCCGGCTTCCTGCTCGGCCTGATTACGCTCCTGGTACCCCTGGCCGGGGTGGTCATGGACAGGCCGCTGCTTCCGGGCCATCAGGAGTCGAGTGAGCGTCGCTTCAGGCCCGTCGCTGTAGCAGAAAGCCCTGGAAGTCCAGGGCCTGGAAAAACGGCGCCGGATCGCTGAGGCCGGCGGCCTCCACCAAGGCCGTCAGCCGAGCAATGCCAATGGGATGGAAGCCCTGAATCTGGGCGGTGGGATCCACCGGCTCGCCATCCACGCCGCTGGCCCGCTGGAAGCAGCGCCAGGCTTCGGCCACCTGGGGCGAAAAGGGTGAGCGCTCCGGTCGCATCAGATCGACAAGCACCAGCTGCCCCTGGGGCTTGAGGCTGCGGGCCAGGGCGGTGAGGAACGCCAGCTTGGTGCCGTCGTCGGGAAGCGACTGCAGCACCAGCACCGACAGGGCGCCATCGAAACGGGACTCGGCGCCCAGTTCCTCCACCGTGGCGTGATGCCAGTCGATCCGGCCCCGGTTCTGCAGCCGTTGCCTCGCCACCGCCAGCATCTCCGCCGACGGATCGATGGCGGTGAGCTGCCAGTCGGGCCGCTGGGCCTCAGCCTCAAGCAGTTCGGCCCCCGTCCCACAGCCCGCCACCAGCACCGCCGACTCCTGCCTCGACGCCAGGGGGGAGGAGGCCAGCAGGGCGACCGACAGACGGGCAAGGCTCGCATAGCCGGGGATCAGCTGCTGCACCACCAGGTCATAGGTGCCTTGCCGGGCCGGGGAGGGGTCGGAAGAGAGCAAGGTCGGCAGGCAACCCGGCCATCGTAGGGAGCCCCCCCCGGCTGTCCCGATCTTTTCCCTAGGCAACGAACGTGGGAACGTCGGGACGCAGTGTGACCTAAGTTGGGCGACGCCCCCCACCCACGATCGACCGTGCCCACCATCCGTTTCGAAAAGGAAGGCCAGCAGGTTGGTTGCATCGAAGGGGCCAATCTCCGCAAGGCGGCCCTGGATGCCGGGGTGAACCCCTACGCGGGCCTCAACAATCTCAACAACTGCGGCGGCCTCGGCCAGTGCGGCACCTGCGTGGTGGAAGTGGTGGAGGGAGCCCGCAACCTCTCCCCCCGCAGCGATGTCGAGGAGGTCTACCTGGCGGATCGGCCCTCCAGCTTCCGCCTGAGCTGCCGCACCACCGTCAACGGGGACGTCACCATCCGCACCAAGCCGGACTCCGGCGTGGGCAAGGGCTCCAACAGCCTGGTCGGCGCCCTCAAGGCCCTCGTCGGCCGCAAGTGAGCAGCGATGGCTGACCCGGCCGTTCACCGGATTTATCACTACGCCGCCTGCAGCACCTGTCGCAAGGCGCTGGCCTGGATGCGGGAACGGCAGAGTCGCTTCGAAGCCATCGACATCACCACCAACCCGCCATCGCTGGATCTGCTCAGCGAGGCCCACGCCCAGTTGGGCGGTTTCGGCCGGCTGTTCAACACCAGTGGCCAGAGCTACCGGGCCCTGGGCGCCGCCACGGTGAAGGCGATGGACACGGCCACCGCCCTGGCGGCCCTCGCGGCCGACGGGCGCCTGATCAAGCGTCCCTTCCTGGTGACGGCCTCGGGTCGCATCCTCACCGGCTTCCGTCCCGAGGAATGGCAGGAGCTGCTCAGCTAGGTCGCGTCGGTGCGTTCGCCCTGCTCCTGGGATCCCTTCACCATCAGCTGGTCGAGCTCCTCGATCAGCCCTTCGATGCCGGCCCGGCTGATCTGGCTCAGGTAATTCCCCTTGAACTCCTCAAGGAAGGTGCAGAGCAGCTGCTGGGAGCGTTCCAGGGCCGGCCCGCTCTCGAGGGCTTCGGCCAGCTCCTCCCAGAAGCGGTCGATGAAGCGCTGCAGCAACTCCAGCTGCTGATCATCACGCCGACTGAGGCGCTCCCCGGTGCTGCGGGTGAGGTCGAGCAGGCTGTCCACCATCCCGCCGGCCAGCTGGCGGCTGAGCCCCTTCTCCACCTGCAGCAGGGGCTGGAGCTGCCGCAGGCCCGGCGGCACGATGGCGTTCTGGAGGCTCTGCTGCAGGGCATGGCCCAGCACCCCCTGGAGCTCGGGGGCCAGCCGTGGGGCCACCCGCACCAGCAGCAGGGGGCCCCAGATGCGCACCAGTTCCACCAGTTCCCGCTCGTCGTTGCTCACCACCGTCTGATGGCTGCGCAGGGCCCGGATCCGCATCGGCCAGCGGCGCGAGCGGATCAGCTGCTGCAGGCCATCGATCAGCTGCAGCGCCAGCACCTCGAACAGCTCCACCGCCAGCAGGGCCACCACCCCGCGGCTGATGACGGCCCGGACCGGCTCGATGGTGATCAGCCCGCTGGTGTGCAGCCGCTCCAGCACCGGCACCACCCGCAGCAGGCGCCAGAAGGGCAGCAGCAGGGGTAGATCGATCCAGCGCCGCAGCAGGGCCCGGTTCCAGGTCAGGCCCGGCAGAC
>JBBQIH010000007.1:0-18768 GCA_038324725.1 Cyanobacteriota bacterium
CGGGTCAGGTCTGCGCCTGCTGGATCCCCACCGTGGAGGTGTCGATCTGGCCCACCGCCAGTTGCGCCTGCTGCATGACAGGAGTCTGGAGGACGACCCCACCCGGATCGTGCGGGCCGCCCGCTACGCCGCCCGTCTTGGGTTCAGCCTGGCTCCCGCCAGCCTGGAGCAACTGCACGCCACCCTGGCCCGCTGGCCCTGGGGGGAGAGCAGCGGCACCGGAGGCGCAGGCCGGGTGCCCCCCGCCCTGGGCACCCGGCTGCGGATGGAACTGGAGCTGTTGCTCGAGCGGGAACGATGGCAGGAGGCCCTGGCCTGCCTGCAGGGCTGGGGCGCCTTGGTGCTGGTGGATCCAGCCCTGCAGGCTGACACCAGCTGGCGTCTCCGCCTGCGCTGGGCCCGGCGCAGTGGCTTGCCGTCCCTGGCGGCCTTGCTGGCGAACAGCGACGCGGCCACAACCGTCGCGACGCGACTTCAGCTGCCCCACGGGCAGCAGCGGCTGCTGGCCCAGCTGGCCCTGCTGCGCCAGGCCTGGCGAACCTGTGAGGCCGAGCCCCGCACGGCCCTGGCCTGGAGCGCCTTTCTGGAGCGGCCGGGGTGGTCCCCCGAGGCCGTCGCCCTGGCGCTGGTGAGTGGGGCGCTGCCCCGACGGCCCCTGCTGCGCTGGTGGTGCCGCTGGCGCCATCTGAGCTCCCCGGTCCCCGCGGCCGACCTGATCGCTTCGGGCCTGCGGCCAGGACCGGCCCTGGGGGATCGGTTACGCCAGCTGCGGGGAGAGCGGCTTCAGCTGGAGCGGGTCTGAACCGTTGCCGCGGGTGGGCGAAGGTCCCTTAGGGTCTCGATCCAGCGGCTTGCCCTGCGCCGAATGCCTGCGCTGACCGATCCCTTCGTTCCGCTGCTGCTGGCCATCGCGGCGCCGCTGCTGTGGGGCTGGCGCTGGCGGCGACCCACCTGGCAGGTGCTGGTGCTGGGCGTTGGCTCCTGGGCCGCCGTCAGCTGGCTGACCCTGCTACCGGCGGGGCCAAGCCTGCGTCAGTCTTACGGGCTGCTGGTGGTTCTGGATTCGCTTGTGGTGGCGGCAGCCCTGGTCGTCCGGCCGCGCCGCTGGCGCCAGCGGCTGGCGGACCGTGCCCTGGGTCGGCCGTTGCTGGCGGTCGTAGCTCCCGCGCTTCTGTGCGCGGTCGCCCTGGGGTGGCGCGGCGTGATTCTGGAATTTCCCTCCGATGGGTTCGTCTATTACGCGACTTATTTCGGCAGCGATCTACTGGAGACGGTGCGCCTCGATCCCTTGCGCTACAGCGCACCGGCCAACTGGTTCTTCACCGCGGCCAGCTACCTGTTCGGATTCCCTGAAGCACTTGAGCCGGAGCGGGCCAGCCTGCTGGCGGCACTGAACACCTTCCTGGTGTTGCTGGCCAGCTGCCAGCTCAGCCTGCGCCTCACCAGCAAGGTGGCCCTCTGCTGGCTCACGGCCCTGCTGTTCCTGCTGGGAATGGGGCACCAGAACTTTTCCTTCTTCCATCAGATTGCCCTCAACGGCACCCTCCCTGGGCTCGCCCTGGTGCTGGCCGCGGCTACGCCGGTACTGGGGCTGCTGCAGCGACCCGGGTGGCCCGGGGGTCGCCGGGTGGGCCAGGCGACAGCCGTGCTGGTGGTTGGCGGGTACTTCGCTTATCACGCCCATGGGGTCACGGCCTTTCTCAGCGTCAATCTGCTGATCGCGGCCGCCACCGCCAGCCTGGTGCTCTGGCCCTCACGGCAGCGTCTGTTGGTCAGCGCCGCTGGGGCCGGCCTGATCCTGCTGGCCCTCAACCGGTTGCCCTGGCACCCAAGGCTCGAGTCGTTCTATGCCTGGCCGGAGACCATGCGCTTCGTTCACGACTACAGGTTTCTGGGCCACCGCTTCTTCTATTTCTGGCCCAGCCTGCCGGTGGCCACCTGGGAGCCGGTCTTTCTGGTCGCGCTGGCGTTCTCGGGGGTGTGTCTCTGGCTCTGGCGGAGCTGGCGGCACCCCCCCGGCGCGGTGCTGTCCCTGGCCCTGCTGGCGCCGCTGGTGCTGCTGGAGTGGTGGGCGCCCTTCGCCAATGATCTGGTCTTCAAGCTGATTGAGCCTGACAGTGCTTACCGGCTGGTCTGGACCAGTCTGTTCTGGATCAGCATTCCTGCGATGGTCTGGGCGCTTGACCAGAGGTGGCGGCTGAACAGCCAGGGGCGGCCGTCCCGCGCGCGCGGGCTGTTGATGGCCACCACTGCCGGTCTGATCGCTGTGCTGGCGTTCCCACTGGAGCTTCGGGGCCGCCCCAATGTGCTCGTCTCCAAGGTGCCCCATCTGCTGACCCCCCTGGAGGAGGTGCGCCAGGCGGACGGGGTCACCATCGAACCGATCCTGGGGCCGTTGCGCGAGTTGTGTGAGCGTGAACCGCTGCTGAAGGGCAGAACGCTGCTGAGTGATCCCTACGTCGGCGCCGTCGTGGGCACGCGCCAGTGCCTGGCTCCTGTGGCGGCCAGGGACATCACCAAGCTGGCGGCATCCACGGTGGAGGCGGGCCAGTATCCGGGCCTGCGTCGCGCCCTGGAGTCGCCCGCCGCGCTGCGAACCTGGCTGGATGGGAATCGGGTCGATCTGGTGGTGCTGCGCGAGGCCTACACGCCATACGTGAGCCGGATCGCGCGGGCCAGCAACCATTGGCAGCCGGATCTGGTCGCCAGCTACGCCGACCTCTCGCTCAACAGCCTCACAACGGCCCAGCTGAAGCGCGTCGGTTTCCGGCTGGTGCGGCGCGAGCAAGGGATGCGGATCTACCTCAGGACGCGTGCTGTGCCCCGATGAGCTCTCCGCTGGGCGGCCATTCCATGCTTCGGTAGCCCTGGGGATTGGCGCTCTGCCAAGCCCAGCCATCGCGGCAGATGTCCGCCAGGGAGCGTCGGGTCCGCCAGCCCATGCGCCGCTCCGCTTCGCGGGGATCGGCAACGCTGACGGCGGAATCTCCCGGCCGGCGTTCCACCACGGCGTAGGGCAATGTCAGTCTGTTGGTGGCCTCGAAGGTCCTCACCAGGTCGAGCACTGAATGGCCCTGGCCGCTGCCCAGGTTGAGGGTGAGCAGCTGGGGAGGCTCTGCCTGGAGCACATCAAGGGCCCGGCCATGGCCTTCGGCCAGATCCATCACGTGGAGGTAGTCGCGGACTCCGGTGCCATCGGGAGTGGGCCAGTCGCCACCAAAGATGTCAAGGCGCTCTCGGCGGCCACCCGCCACCTGGCACAGAAAGGGGAACAGATTGTTGGGAAGACCGCTGGGATCTTCGCCGATGCATCCACTGGGGTGGGCTCCCACGGGATTGAAATAGCGCAGCAGGGCGATGCGCCACCCCGGGGCGCTGGTGGCCACATCCGTGAGCATCCTCTCAACGGCGGTCTTGGTGTAGCCGTAGGGATTGATGGGTTGGAGGGGGGCCGTCTCGGGGATCGGCACTTGGTCGGTGGTGCCGTACAGGGTGGCGCTGCTGCTGAAGACGAGCGTCTGGCAGCCGTGGCGGCCCATGGCCTCGAGCAGCCGGACCGTGCCGGTGACGTTCACATCCCAGTAGCGCAGCGGCTGGGTCATCGATTCGCCCACGGCTTTGAGACCGGCGAAGTGGAGCACGGCGCTGATGCCGCCGCCGCCTCCGGTGAAGGCGCGATCGAGATGCTGGGGAGAGCGAACGTCACCTCGGAACAGGCTGAGACTGCCGTCCCCAGGCTCTGCTGCAGACCAGTGCTCCGCTGAAGCCTGCCGCCAGGGTCCAAGTCCAGCCAGCTTGGCCACGCGGCGCAGGGCTTCGGCGCTGCCGTTGCTGAAATCGTCGACCACGACCACCTGATGGCCGGCTTCGAGCAGGGTCAGGCAGGTGTGGCTGCCAATGAATCCGGCCCCACCCGTGAGCAGCACCTTGGTCAAGGAACGGCCCCCATCAGGCTGTCTTCCACAACTTACCTGTCCTTAACCTTCCCTTCCGCTTGGTTTTTCCCAGCTCCACATCCGGCTCCGGCCAAAGCCAGGCAATGGCGGTAATGTCCCCGAAGCACTGTCATCACCCATGCTTCCGGCCCCTTCGCCGATTCGCACCATCTGCTGCATTGGTGCCGGTTATGTGGGGGGGCCAACGATGGCGGTGATCGCCGACCGTTGCCCGGGGATTCAGGTCACGGTGGTGGATCTCAATGCCGAGCGGATCGCGGCCTGGAACGATTCCGATCTGTCGCGCCTGCCGGTGTACGAACCCGGGCTGGACGCCGTGGTGGGCAGGGCCAGGGGGCGCAACCTCCACTTCACCACCGAAGTGGATGCGGCCATCGCCGCCGCCGACATGGTGTTCCTCTCGGTGAACACCCCCACCAAGACCCGGGGTGTGGGGGCGGGCCAGGCCAGCGACCTGCGCTGGATCGAGGCCTCCGCCCGCCAGGTGGCCGCCGTCGCGCGGGGCCACACGATCGTGGTGGAGAAGAGCACCCTGCCGGTGCGCACCGCCGAGGCGGTGAAGGCCATCCTGGGGGCCGCCCAGCAGAACCGCCCGGAGGGCGATCGCAGGCAAGCCAAGACCTTCGCCGTGCTCTCCAATCCCGAGTTCCTGGCGGAAGGCACGGCGATCGGTGACCTGGAAGCGCCCGATCGGGTGCTGATCGGCGGGGAAGATGCCGCGGCGATCGAGTCCCTGGCGAGCATCTACGCCACCTGGGTACCGGACGACCGGATCCTGCGCACCAATCTCTGGAGCAGCGAGCTCTCCAAGCTCACGGCCAATGCCTTTCTGGCTCAGCGCATCTCCTCGATCAACAGCATTGCCGCCCTCTGCGAAGCCACCGGCGCCGATGTGCGGGAGGTGGGCCGGGCGATCGGCACCGATTCCAGGATCGGTGCCAAGTTCCTGAAGGCTGGTCCCGGTTTTGGCGGCAGCTGCTTCCAGAAGGACATTCTCAATCTGGTTTACCTCTGCCGCCATTACGGCCTTGACGAGGTGGCGGATTACTGGGAGCAGGTGGTGACGCTCAACACCTGGCAGCAGGACCGCATCGCCCGGATGGTGGTCCACCGGCTGTTCGGCACCGTCACCGGCAAGCGGCTCGCGGTGCTGGGCTTCGCCTTCAAGGCCGACACCAACGACACCCGCGAAGCCCCTGCCATCCGTATCTGCCAGAACCTGATCGAGGAGGGGGCCCGCCTGGCGATCGTGGATCCCAAGGTGCCGCCCACCAAGATCGGCGCCGACCTGGGCCAGCCCGCCTCGGATGCCGATGGCGGCTGGCAGGCCGCGGCCTCGCCGTTGGAGGCCGCCAGCGGCGCCGACGCCGTGCTGATCCTCACGGAATGGCGCGATTACGCCCAGCTCGACTGGGACGGGATCGCGGCGGTGATGCGCCGCCCGGCCTGGCTGTTCGACGCCCGCGCCATTGCCGATGCCGCCGCCGCCCGGGCGGCGGGTCTTAACGTCTGGCGCGTAGGCGAGGGCTGAGTGACGCAGCGCAATCTGATCACCGGCGGTGCCGGTTTCCTTGGCTCCCACCTCACCGATCGGCTGATGCAGGCCGGGGAAGAGGTGATCTGCCTCGACAACTTCTACACCGGCCGCAAGGACAACATCCGCCACTGGCTGGGCCACCCCAACTTCGAACTGATCCGCCACGACGTCACCGAGCCGATCCGGCTTGAGGTGGATCGGATCTGGCACCTGGCCTGCCCGGCCTCGCCGGTGCATTACCAGTTCAACCCGATCAAGACGGCCAAGACCAGCTTCCTGGGCACCTACAACATGCTCGGCCTGGCGCGTCGCGTCGGGGCACGGTTGCTGATGGCCAGCACCAGCGAGGTGTACGGCGATCCTGAGGTGCACCCCCAGCCCGAGAGCTATCGGGGCTGCGTCAACACCATCGGCATCCGCTCCTGCTACGACGAAGGCAAGCGGATCGCCGAGACGCTCTGTTTCGACTACCAGCGCATGCACGGCACCGAAATCCGGGTCATGCGCATCTTCAACACCTATGGCCCCCGCATGCTCCCCGATGACGGCCGGGTGGTGAGCAACTTCATTGTCCAGGCGCTGCAGGGGCATCCCCTCACCCTCTACGGCGATGGCAGCCAGACCCGCTCCTTCTGCTACGTGGATGATCTGATCGAGGGCATGATCCGGCTGATGAACGGCGCCCACACCGGCCCGATCAACATCGGCAATCCGGGGGAATTCACCATCCGCCAATTGGCCGAACGGGTGCGGGACCGCATCCAGCCCGGCCTGGAGCTCACCACCCAGCCCCTGCCCCAGGACGATCCGCTGCAGCGCCAGCCCGTGATCGACCTGGCCCGCGATCTGCTGGGCTGGGAGCCGACGGTGAGCCTGGAGGAGGGGCTGGAGCCCACGATCGCCTATTTCCGGGAGCGGCTGCTGGAGGACCATTGACCGCGAAGCCACCGATCCTGGTCACCGGGGTCGCCGGCTTCATCGGAGCGGCTGCGGCCGAGCGGTTGCTGGCGCGGGGCGATCGGGTGATCGGGCTCGACAACCTCAACGCCTACTACGACCCTGCCCTGAAGCGGGCCCGGCTGGAGCGGCTGGAGGCCATGGCCCAGCCAGGGGCTTTCCGCTTCCACCACCTCGACCTGGTCGACTCTGAAGGGGTCGCGGCCCTCTTCGCCGCCGAGCGGCCCGCGCGGGTGCTGCATCTGGCCGCCCAGGCCGGCGTGCGCCACTCGATCGACAACCCATCGCTCTACATCCAGAGCAACCTGGTGGGCTTTGCCACGATTCTCGAGGCCTGCCGCCATGGGGCCGTGGACCATCTGGTGTACGCCTCGAGCAGCTCGATCTACGGCGGCAACCGCCACATGCCGTTCTGTGAGCAGGATCCGGTGAATCATCCGGTGAGCCTGTACGCGGCCACCAAGAAGGCCAACGAGCTGATGGCCCACACCTACAGCCATCTCTATGGCCTGGCGGCCACCGGGCTGCGCTTTTTCACCGTTTACGGACCCTGGGGGCGGCCCGACATGGCGCCGATGCTGTTTGCCAAAGCGATCCTGGCGGGGGAGCCGATCCGGGTGTTCAACCAGGGCCGCATGGAGCGGGATTTCACCTACATCGATGACGTCGTTGAAGGGGTGATCCGCTGCCTCGACAAGCCCGCCACGGCGGATCCTGGCTTTGACCCGCTGCATCCCAACCCGGCGACCGCCGCCGCCCCCCACCGGATCTTCAACATCGGCAATGCCCAGCCGGTGCCGCTGTTGCAGTTCATCGCGCTGCTGGAGCAGGTCCTCGGACGCCCCGCGATCATGGATCTGCAGCCGATGCAGCCAGGCGACGTGCCGGCCACCGCCGCCGACACCACGGCCCTGGCCGCCTGGGTGGGGTTCCGCCCTTCCACCCCGATCGAGGTGGGGATCGAGCGTTTCGCGGCTTGGTACAAGGAGTTCCACGGCCCCTGAGCCGACCCCTTCGGGCACAATGAATCGCTGCCGATCCGCACCGTCTTGAAACCGCTCCAGAGCCTGCGGGGCATGGTCGACCTGCTGCCCGGTCAGACCCCCTACTGGCAGCGGATCGAAGCCACCGCCCGGGACCACTTCCGCCGGGCCGCCGTCGAGGAGATCCGCACGCCGCTGCTGGAGGTGACCGAGCTGTTCGCCCGGGGCATCGGTGAGGCCACGGACGTGGTGGGCAAGGAGATGTACAGCTTCGAAGATCGCGGCGAGCGCCACTGCACCCTGCGGCCGGAGGGCACCGCCTCTGTGGTGCGGGCCGCCATCCAGCACGGTCTGGTGGCCCAGGGGCCCCAGCGGCTCTGGTATAGCGGCCCGATGTTCCGCTATGAGCGGCCCCAGGCCGGCCGGCAGCGGCAGTTTCACCAGATCGGTCTGGAGTTTCTCGGCCATGCCGATCCGCGCAGCGACGTGGAGGCCATCGCCATCGCCTGGGATCTGCTGATGGATCTGGGGGTGGGCGGCCTGTCACTGGAGCTCAACTCCCTGGGCAGCCCCGACGACCGTCTGCGCTACCGCGCCGACCTGGTGGCCTGGCTGGAGGCCCATCGCGAGCAGCTGGATCCCGATTCCCAGCAGCGCATCAGCACCAACCCCCTGCGGGTGCTCGATTCCAAGAACCAGGACACCCAGGCCCTGCTGGCCGGGGCCCCCACCCTGGCCGAGGCCCTCAGCGCCGAGAGCTCGGAGCGCTTCCTGCGGGTGCGGCAGGGCCTCGAGGCCCTCGCCATTCCCTTCCGGCTCAACCCCCGCCTGGTGCGCGGCCTCGACTACTACGGCCACACCGCCTTCGAGATCACCAGCAGCCAGCTGGGGGCCCAGGCCACGGTCTGCGGCGGTGGTCGCTACGACGGCCTGGTGGAGCAGCTGGGCGGCCCCCCGACGGCGGCCGTTGGCTGGGCCCTGGGCCTGGAGCGGCTGGTGCTGCTGCTCAGCCAGGTGCAGCAGGCGGAGGCTGTCGCACAACGGTTTGGCGCGGCTCCCGACCTCTACGTGGTGAGCCGGGGGGTGGAGGGAGAGGCCTACGCCATGCGGCTGGCCCGTCAGTGTCGCCATCGGCCCGGCGAACCCCTGGCCGTTCAGCTCGATCTGACCGGATCAGGCTTCGATAAGCAACTGAAGCGAGCCCGCAGAAGTGGAGCCCGCTGGGCGCTGCTGCTGGGGGATGAGGAGGCCGCCAACGGCACGGTGCGCCTGATGCCCCTGCGGCAAGGGGATGAGGGGGCGGGACAGGGCGATCGCCTGCTCAGCGAGACGGAGTTTCTGGCGCTCAGCCTTGATCACCTCAAGTCCTGAGGGGAGATAAGGACCAACCGAATGGGCCAAAAAAAGGACGCTCCCGATGGGCGGAGCGTCCAGAGATCTGATCGAGCTTGCGGCTGGCCTGAATTCAGGCCGAACCGACGCCCACGTAGGCGCCGTAGAAGAACAGGCCGACCACGAAGATGACGGCCATGCCGCCGGCGGTGGCGACCATCCAGAGGGGGAGAACCCCTTCGGTCCAGCGGCTTTTCCAGGCCACGGCCGGACGGCCATCGGGAAGGCGGTCGGGAATACGACCGTCAGGAAGTGAGGATTTCTTGCCGCTCATGGATGGGGTGCCTCCCGATCAGTTGAAGAAGTAGCTGGAGAAGAGGATGCCGATGACGAAGACGAACAGCAGGCCCAGGTAAAGGCTGGTGCGGTTCAGTTCGACCGGCAGGTTGTTGGGGTTGGAATTGCGCTGCATGGATGTCTCAGCGACGGACGAACTGCATGGCGGCCAAGGCACCCAGGAAGAAAACCGTGGGAATGCCGAGGGCGTGGACGGAGAGCCAGCGCACCGTGAAGATCGGGTAATTGCGTGGCGTGGTGGGGGCGGTGGACTGGGTCATGGTTCCTGGAGGCGCAGATCAAGGCTGCTCTTGCCCTCGTAACGCTGGCTCACAACGGGAGCCTTTGTTTCCTGGGCCTGGAAGTAGGCATCCGGACGGGGCGTGCCGAAAGCGTCGTAGGCCAGGCCTGTGGACACGAACATGAATCCAGCCAGGAAGATGGCTGGCAGTGTCACCGCATGGATGACCCAGTAGCGGATGCTTGTGATGATCTCGAAGAACGGGCGTTCCCCTGTGGAGCCGGCAGCCATAGCAACAAGCGTTCAGCCAGTAAATCCTAGGGGCCGACCGGGGGGCGACGCCGGCGCGGCGGGGGGTTGGTTACAGAGGGACGCAGTTCAGCCCACCCAGCGCAGCAAGATGCCCCGCTCACCCAGGACGAAGCCCTTGTCGCCGGGGGCAAAGACGATCCGGGAGAAGTTGGTGGGCTGCTCACTGCCCACCGGATCCCGTTGCCAGCTGGCGCCGGCATCGTTGCTCACCAGCAGGGTGCCGTTGCCGCCGCCGGTCCAGATGGAGCCGCGGGGATCCCAGGCCATGTCGAGGTAGCCGTAGCCGTTGGTGATCGGGATCACGGGCTTGCTCCAGTCGCCGCTCTCGGTGGTTTCGGCGGTGCTTGGGTCACCGTCAAAGCGCAGCTGGGCCCCTCGGGCCACCATCCAGAGATGGCCATCGGGCTGGAAGCCCATCGACTGCAGCCGCTGGCTGCTCACCCGCTGGTGCACCTGCCAGGCGGGCAGGCCCGGTTCCCAGGTGGCGAAGAAGTTGCCCAGGCTGCTGACGCTCACGTAGTCGCCCTCGGGACTGCGGCGCAGGTCGCGGATGGCACCGGCCGCGTCACCCACCAGGGCCTGCCAGCTGGAGCCGGCGTTGTCGGTGCGGTACACGGCGCCCACGTTGGTGGCCAGCTCGGCACTCTTCGGCCCCTGGGCCGTGACCAGGTAAGGCTCACCCGGGAGTTTGGTGTCAAGCAGCAGTCGGCTCCAGCTCTTGCCGGCATCGTCGCTGTGCAGCAGCAGGCCCGGCTGGCCCACGATCCAGCCCTCATTGCCTCTGAAAGCGATGCTGATCAGACGGAAGTTCTCTTCTTCGGGCAGATCAAGCGCCCGCTCCTGCCAGCTGGCGCCGCCGTCGTCGGTTTCCATGATCAGCCGGTTGCTGCCCACCAGGAACCCGTGGTCGGCGCTGGTGAAGGCCACGTCGAGGGGGTTGGAGCGGGTGTCCAGGGGAACCGACTGCCAGGGGCTGGCGGCCGCCATGGGCAGTCCGGTGGTGACGCAGCCCGTGAGACCGAAGGCGAGCACCAGCGACAGCGTCAGGCTGATCAGGAGGCGCAGCGGGCTCAGGAGGGCCGGCAGGGCAGGAAGGGGCGCAGACATCAACGCAGGGAGTAGAGGGAGAGGAAGAAGGCGAACGCCAGGGCGAAACCGCCGAAGATCAGCACGTTCTTCTGGCCGGGGGTGAGGCGGTTCACCCCCAGGCCGAAGTTGAGGTTCTCCTCGAAGCCACTGGGCTTGTTGCGGGGGCCGATGTCCTTGAAGGCACCCACCCGGCTGCGGCAGACGGGGCAGCGGAACCCCACCGGGTCGAGGTCGAGGAAGGAGGTGCCGGCGGGGATCGCCAGCTTCCTGACGCCCTCGCCCGGGTCGTAGACGAAGCCGCAGCTGCGGCACTCGAAGCGGTGGGTGGCGGGGTCGTCAACGACGGCTTCTGGCGCTTCGCTGGGTGCCTCTGCAGGGGTTTCGGTGGGCGGTTCCGTGCTCATCCCGTGCCTGGCCATACCTGACGACTCTATCGACGGCTACCCCCGCTCCTGGAGGCAGGTGGCAGAATGCGGGCCAGGTTGGGTCTGCCGATGTTCGTGCTTTCCGGCTACGACGCCTTTCTGGGATTTCTGCTGATTTCGGCGGCGGTCCCGGTACTGGCGCTGCTGGCCAACAAGCTGCTGGCTCCCAAGAGCCGAGCGGGGGAGCGCCAGCTCACCTACGAGTCGGGGATGGAGCCGATCGGCGGTGCCTGGATCCAGTTCAACATCCGTTACTACATGTTTGCCCTGGTCTTCGTCATCTTCGATGTCGAGACCGTCTTCCTCTATCCCTGGGCGGTGGCTTTCCACCGTCTGGGGCTGCTGGCCTTCATCGAAGCCCTGATCTTCATCTCCATCCTGGTGCTGGCCCTGGCGTACGCCTGGCGCAAGGGCGCCCTCGAGTGGAGCTGAGCCCACCCCCACCATGACCCTCACTCCCCCTGCCGGTTCCCTGGCCGTCGACGCGCTCCGCGATCTGCGAGAAGCCAGCTGCGGCCCCGTGGGCGCCCCCGGTGTCACCGCCGACCTGTCCGAGAACATCATTCTCACCAGCCTCGACGACCTTCACAACTGGGCCCGGCTCAGCAGCCTCTGGCCGCTGCTCTACGGAACGGCCTGCTGCTTCATCGAGTTCGCCGCCCTGATCGGCTCGCGTTTCGACTTCGACCGCTTCGGCCTGGTGCCCCGCTCCAGCCCGCGCCAGGCCGATCTGCTGATCGTGGCCGGCACCGTCACGATGAAGATGGGCCCGGCGCTGGTGCGGCTCTACGAGCAGATGCCGGAGCCCAAGTACGTGATCGCCATGGGGGCCTGCACGATCACCGGCGGCATGTTCTCCGCCGACTCCACCACGGCGGTGCGCGGCGTCGACAAGCTGATCCCTGTGGATCTCTATCTGCCGGGGTGTCCGCCGCGCCCTGAAGCGATCTTTGATGCGGTGATCAAGCTGCGCAAGAAGGTGGGCAACGAAACCTTCGCCGAGCGTGGCAACCTGCGCCCCACCCACCGCTACTGCACGATCCCCCACCAGATGAAGCGGATCGATCCGATCGTCACCGGTGCCTACCTGCGGGCCGAAACTCAGCAGGCGGCCCTCGCCGCCGCTGCGAGCCTGCCGATGTCCGCCACTGTCTCCGCCACCACCAACGCCCCCACCACCGATGCCTGAGGAGTCCTCGCTCACGCCCCCTGCTCCCGGACCGGTGGGCACCTGGCTGGGCGGCCAGGGTTTTGATGCCGCGGCGTTGGGTCCCGACCACGACGGGGTGGAGATGCTGGGGGTGGAGCCCGCGGCCCTGCCACTGGTGGCGACGGCCCTGAAGGCCACCGGCTTCGATTATCTGCAGTGCCAGGGCGGCTACGACGAAGGGCCCGGTGGCCGCCTGGTGAGCTTTTATCACCTGGTGAAGATGACCGCGCTGCTGGATCAGCTGACGGCACTGGCAAGCGGCAGCGGACCCCTGCCAGCCGATGTGCGCCCGGAGGAAGTGCGCTTGAAGGTGTTCCTGCCCCGCGATGGCGCCCTCACGATCCCCAGTCTCTATGGCCTGTTCCGCGGCGCCGATTGGCAGGAGCGCGAAACCTTCGACATGTTCGGCATCAGCTACGAGGGCCATCCCCACCCCAAGCGTTTGCTGATGCCTGAAGACTGGAAGGGGTACCCACTACGCAAGGATTATGTGCAGCCTGACTTTTATGAAATGCAGGATGCCTATTGAGGTGGGTCTGCTTTCTTGGGAGTGAGCCAGGGACGCAAGGTTTCGATTCGGGAGGCCTCATAGGGGCAAAGCCAAGAGGTGTTGATGTTGAGCATCAGTTGCCTTGGGGTGGTGATCGATAATGGCGTTTCTTGGTGATTTCAGCCAATCTATCGATGTTGTTTTGAAGACAGACTGCCCGATGCGCAATGATTGTTTTCCGGAGCCTTCTCATGGGCTTCTGGTTGAGGTGAGTCTTGATGATCGCAAAGAGCTGCTCACCTAGGTGGTGCAACTCCGGCAGATGGCGGAAAGCGAGGACCGTGCTCAATGGACAGGCTGGCTACCCGCCCTTCTTGTTTGATTGAGGGCAAAGGTTGATCAGCGCCTGCTGTGGTTCCACCTCTACCATCACAGCCCGAGGTCACTCCCTGTTTGGTTCGCTTCTTGGCGATGTTCCGCTCGTTATCGCTGAATCCAAGCTGCTTGCAATCCTGCAGCCCAGCCCTTGCTTCCGATCAAGCGAATGTCTCAATTTCCGGTACGCTCTTCCCGCGTCTCCCCTGTTTGAAAGATTGTTTGGATGTTATTGATTTTGCTCGCTCAGTTATCCAGATCATCAATCCCTTCGGTGCTTCCGGTAGTACCGGATCACTTCCTTCGCCACGCTGCGCGGTTCGTGCCGCAGCGTGGCACTGGGCCGGGCTCCCTGCAGTGGCGCCAGGATCACTTCGTAACCCTGTTCCTTGAGCAGTGAGGCTTCGCAGGTGACGGGTTCGGCTCCGTGCATCTTATAGAGGTCGACCAGGCTGGAATCGGCCAGTTTTTCCTGGGCCAGCACAGCGCTGAACAGGCGCTGCTCCACCCCCAGGCTGGCGAGTTGGGCCTCGATGGCCCGCAGGTGGCCGCCCACGTCCAAGCCGTCGGTCTCGCCGGGCTGGGTCATCAGGTTGCAGATGTAAAGGCGGGGCGCCTTGCTGGCGCTGATGGCGCTGACCAGCTCTGGCACCAGCAAATTTGGAAGTAGGGAGGTATAAAGGCTGCCAGGCCCCAGCACGATCAGGTCGGCATGGGCGATGGCCTCGAGGGCCCGCGGCAGGGCCGGCGGCCGCTCCGGGGTGCAGCCGAGGCGCACGATCGGGCAGGGCGCATGGCCGATCTGGGATTCCCCCTCAATGCGCTCCCCGTTCTCCAGCTCCGCCCAGAGGCGCACGTCGGCGTTGGTGGCCGGCACCACCTGGCCCTGCACCGCCAGCACCCGGCTGCTGGCGATGATGGCCGACTCCAGGCTGCCCGTGATCGCCGTCAGGGCGCTCAGGAACAGGTTGCCAAAGCTGTGGCCCTCCAGGCCGCTGCCGGCCTTGAAGCGGTACTGGAACAGCCGGGTGAGCAGGGGCTCCTCCCGGGCCAAGGCCGCCAGACAGTTGCGGATGTCGCCGGGGGGCTGCACGCCCAGCTCCCGCCGCAGCACGCCGCTGCTGCCGCCGTCATCGGCCACCGTGACGATCGCGGTGAGGTTGCTGGAATACCGCTTCAGGCCGCTCAGCAGGGTGGCCAGACCCGTGCCGCCGCCGATCGCGACGATGTTGGGGCCCCTGTTCAGTCGTCGCTGGGCCAGCAGGGCGTCCACCAGCAGGGTGTCCTTCTCCGGGGCCAGGGCCTGCTGGATGGCGCCGAAGCTGCGGCTCTGGCCCAGCCAGACCATGGCGGCGCCGATCAGCAGCACCAGCGGGCCGGTGATGCCCCGCGGCATCACCTGGGTGAGGCGATTCAGACCCCAGCGAATCGTTTCCAGGGTCCAGTAGATGGGCTGCAGGTCGGCCCAGACGGCTGCCCCCAGCAAGGCGATCACCAGCCCCAGGCCGGAGGTGATCATCCAGCGCTTGACCACCAATCCCGGCTGCAACCAGCGGGCCGCCCGCCGCGATCGGCTCATCAGATCCTGCTGGCGCAGATCGCCGCGGCCCACCCAGCGGGGTCGCCCGGGGCGGGAGCCGCCTCGGCGCCGCCGGGCGTTCGCAGCGGTGCCTCGAACCGTCAAGGGCAGGGCGTGGCGACGCGGCACAGACCAACCGAACTGTACGGATGAAAAGCCCGTCTGGAACCGGCAGGATGGGAGCCGGGCCCCAGGGGCTCCTTTGCCGTGGTTCCTTGGCCCTCAGTCAACTGGCGCTGAACGTTCCTCCGTCCACCCCGCCGGTGGCCGAGATGGATCACCTCACCATGCGCTGGGGATCCAACGTCGTGCTCGATGACATCGATCTCCGCCTGCAGGCCGGGGAGCGGCTGGTGGTGGTGGGGCCCTCCGGCTCGGGCAAGTCGACCGTGCTGCGACTGCTCGCGGGTCTGCTGCTGCCCACGTCCGGTGTGCTGCGGATCCATGACGAACCCCAGACCTATCTGCGCCTCGATCAGCGCCACCCGCCGGACGTGCGCCTGGTGTTCCAGAACCCCGCCCTGCTGGCTTCGCTTTCGGTCCGCGAGAACGTGGGTTTCCTGCTGTATCGCTTCAGCCGCCTGGGTCAGCGGGAGATCGCCGAACGGGTCGACCATGCCCTCCAGGCCGTGGGGCTGGCGGGCATCGCCGATCGGATGCCGGGCGAGCTCAGCGGCGGCATGCAGAAACGGGTCAGCTTCGCCCGCGCCCTGATCGACGACCCCACCCTGTCGTCGGCCCGCACCCCCCTGCTGCTGTTCGACGAGCCCACGGCCGGTCTCGACCCGGTGGCCTGCACACGCATCGAGGACCTGATCGTGCGCACCTCCCGCATCGTCCATGCCTCCACCCTGGTTGTGAGCCATGTGATGAGCACGATCGACCGCTGCGCCGAGCGCGTCGCCCTTCTCTACGAAGGTCGCTTCCAGTGGAGCGGCTCGGTGGAGGACTTCCGCATCACCACCAATCCCTATGTGGTGCAGTTTCGGAGCGGTAGTCTGCACGGACCGATGCAGCCGGCTGAGAATTGAGCCCATGCGCCGGAGTGTCCGTGAAGCCCTGGTTGGATTTTCCCTGCTGGCCGCCATCGCCAGCGGGCTGGGCCTGTGGTTCTGGCTGCGCGGCGTCTCCCTGAGAGGTAACACCTGGACGATCCGAGCCAGCTTCGCCGATGCCGCCGGTCTGGCCGAGCGTTCGCCTGTGACCTTCCGGGGGGTGCTGGTGGGCAACGTGCGCAAGGTCACCGTCACTGATTCGGCCGTGGTGGCCGATCTGGAGATCAACGACCCGCGCCTGCGGCTGGCCCGGCCCCTGGTGGCCAGGGTCGCCTCCGCCTCCCTGCTGGGGGGGGATGCCCAGGTGGCCCTGCTGGCGGGCGGCGGTCCCCTGCCGGCCAGCCTGCCGGGGCCGCGGGAGCGGGGCTGCAACAACACCCGCATGGTCTGCGACCGCGGCCAGGTGAGCGGCATCGCCGCGGCCAGCCTCGACACCGTCACCGAAACGGTGCAGGGTCTGCTGAACGAGGCCGAGAAGGAGCAGCTCGTTCAGCAGATGGTGGCGGCCACCGCCGCCTTCTCCAAGACCGCCAAGGAGACCGAACTGCTCACCAAGAACGGTCAGGTGTTCCTGCGGGACGCCCAGGTGCTGGTGACGCAGTTGAACCGCTCCGCCGGCAAGGTCGATCCCATCCTGAGCAACCTCAACCTGGCCAGCGCCGATGCCGCCAGGGCCACGAAGCACGTCGGCAACCTGGCGGCGGCGCTTGACAACCCGAAGACCGTGGCGGATCTGCAGGCCACCCTCACCAATGCCAAGCAGCTCACCGATCGCTGGTCGGCCGTCGGTGGAGACATGAGCAAGCTCACCGGCGATCCCAAGTTCCTGGACGGCATCCGCAGTGTCTCGATCGGCCTGGGTCGGTTCTTTGAGGAGCTCTACCCGGCCGAGGTGGACGCGGCCCGCGACCGCAAGGCGCGCCAGGACGCCCGCCAGCAGGAGGCGAAAGCCGCCCGCCAGGCCGCCCAGGACCGGCTCGCCCCCAGCGTCAGAAACCGTTGATCGCCTCCAGGGCGATGGCGGCGATGGCCTGGTCGCTGGCCTTGGGCAGCTGCACGTAGCGGCCGCCGGCCGACTCCGCCAGCTCCTTGCCCATGCCGCTGCCGATGAACTTGCGCTCGGTGTCGATCACCAGCAGCCGCAGGCCTAGGCTGCGGTAGCGGCCGGCCACCTGCCGCAGCTCCTCTTTGAGATCCACCGGCTCCTCCCCTTCCAGCGCCGGTTGGCCCAGGGAGCGGCTCAGGGGCACGTTGCCCCGCCCATCGGTGATGGCCACCACCACCACCTGCCCCAGGTCGCCGGTGGCCAGGGCGTTGGCCCCCACCCGGGCCGCCTGGGCCAGGCCATGGGCCAGGGGTGATCCGCCGCCGCAAGGCATCGACTCCAGCCGCCGGCGGGCGGCGGTGATCGAGCGGGTGGGCGGCAGCAGCACGTCGGCCTGCTCGCCACGGAAGGTGATCAGGGCCACCTCGTCGCGGTTTTCATAGGCCTCGGTGAGCAGGCGGATCACGGCCCCCTTGGCGCTCTGCATGCGGTTCAGGGCCATCGAGCCGCTGGCATCCACCAGAAAGATCACAAGGGCTCCGGCCTTGCGTTGCAGCTGCTTGGCCCGCAGGTCCCCCTCCTCCACGATCACCTTGCGGTGGGGCTCCCGGGCGCGGCGGGCCTTCTGGTAAGGCGCGGCGGCTCGAAGGGTGGCGTCGATGGCGATGCGGCGCACGGGTCCCCGGGGCAGCATCGGTTTGACGTAACGGCCGCGGCTGTCGCTGAACACCACCGCCCGGCTGCCGCTGCCGCCGCTTCTGGCCTTCGCCGAGGCGAACACCAGCAGGTCGGGATCGATGGCGGTGGCCTCCGGGTCGAGCAGAAACTCCTCGGGGATCTGGGGTGGGGCCTGGTCCTCCGGGCTGTCGTCCTGGTCGTCGTCTTGGTTGTCGTCGTCCTGATCGTCAGGATCGTCGTTGTCCGGCTCCTCCTGGGGCGGCTCGGGTTCCTCGGGGGGCTGCTCCCCCTGCGGCGGTGGCGGCGGCGGCGGCTCCATGGGCTGGTCGGGATCCGGGGGTGGCAGCTGCAGGGCTCGCGGGGCGATCACCAGCCGCACGGCCACCTGCAGATCGTCCGCCTCCACCCGGTCGCGGCCGGAGAGGGCCGCATGGGCTCGGGCCACCCGTACCGCGTAGAGCTCGGCCCGGTGCCCCTCCACGCCGCCGCGGATGGCTTCGGTGACCAGGTAGAGGATCTGTTCGCGGTCGATGGCCACATCCGGCAGCCACTGGCGGGCCAGCAGCAGCTGGGTGGCCAGGGCTTCGGTTTCCTCGGCGAAGCGCTGGCGGAAGGCGCTGCTGGAGCTGCCGTGGTCGAGGGCCGAGCGGGTGATCGCCACCCGTTGGTCGGTGTCGAGCAGCTGGTTGGCCGAGAGGGCGATGGCGAAACGATCCAGCAGGTGGTCGCGCACCGCCCCCTCCTCAGGGTTGTAGGTGGCGATCAGCAGGCAGCGGCAGGGGTGCGACAGGCTCAGCCCTTCCCGTTCGATGCGGTTCTCGCCGGAGCCCACCGCCGCCAGCAGCAGGTTGGTGATGCCGTCGTCGAGCAGGTTGAGTTCGTCGACATAGAGCACCCCCCGGTGGGCTTCGGCCAGCAGGCCGGGCTGGAACACCGGCGCCCCCGCGTTCAGGGAGGCGGCCACGTCCACCGAGCCGATCAGCCGGTCTTCGGTGACGCCCAGGGGCACCTGGATGAAGGGGGCCGGCACCACTTTGGTGGGCAGCAGGGCGGTGGGATCGGCGCCTGTCGGATCGCCGCCCAGCTCGGTGATGCGGCGGTTGGTGGTGGCGTCCCACTCGTCGGGTCGAGCGGGATCGGCATGGAGCTGGGTGGCGGCATCGCCCAG